>JAPVVU010000317.1 GCA_028571885.1 Gammaproteobacteria bacterium
ATGGAAAAAATTGCGATTATTGGAACGGCTTGCCTATTTCCTGAGGCGGACACACCAGAAGCTTATTGGGAGAATCTGGTTGCCAATAAAGACTCACGTGTCTCTGCAGATGCAGAACATATGGGACGTGATCCGGGTGATTATTTTTCTCCAAAAAAAGATACTAAAGATAAATATTATTGTACAACTGGCGGATATATTAAAAACTTCCAGTTTGATGCAAAAGACTATGCCCTTGGTGATGACCAGCTTAAAGGACTTGATAACACTTTTCAATGGGCTCTGCATGTCAGTCGTGAAGCATTAAAAGATGCAGGCTATGCCGATAAGAAGGAGGTACTTTCACGTTGTGGTGTTATCCTGGGTAACCTTTCTTTTCCTACAAAAAAATCCAATAAATTGTTTTTACCCCTTTATCATCAGGCGATGGCAACACCATTAAAAGACTTATTAAATGATCCGAGCTTTAAAATGGGTGATGAACCAGAAGGGGATTTTGCTAATGGTATCGTTGCCGGTCATCCTGCGAGCATTATTAACCAGGCGCTTGATTTGGGCGATGTTTCTATGGTGCTTGATGCGGCCTGTGCCTCATCTCTTTATAGTATGAAACTTGCCTGTTCTTATCTGCTTGCAAATAAAGCTGACATAATGCTGGCAGGTGCAGTCAGTGCAGCAGATCCCTGGTTTGTTTCTCTTGGTTTCTCAACATTTAAAGCATTTCCTGAAAATGTATCAAGTCATCCTTTAGACAAGGATTCTTCCGGATTAAATACTGGCGAAGGTGCCGGTATGTTTGTCCTGAAGCGCTACAAAGATGCCATTCGCGATGGTGATAAGATTCATGCGGTCATTAGCGGTATAGGTTTATCAAATGACGGTAAAGGCAAGTTTGTTCTGAGTCCCAATGCAGCAGGCCAGGAAATCTGTTATGAAAGGGCTTACAACGATTCAGATATTAATCCGGAAGATGTGGATTATATTGAATGTCATGCGACAGGAACACCTCTTGGCGATGAAACTGAAATTCATTCTATGGAACGTTACTTTGCGGATAAGAATGTTCACTTTGGCATGGGTACAGCGAAATCAAATTTTGGCCATCTGCTGACGTCGGCAGGAATGGCCGGTATGCTGAAAATTATTCTTTCTATGAAGAATAATTTAATTCCGGCAACCATTAACATTAAAAATCCTATTACGTCTGATAGCGATCGTATCGCCGGTGATAATATTATCACTCAGAATAAGCCATGGCCTGTTGTTAATAATGTTAAGACAAAAAAGAAAGTTGCAGCTATCAGTGCTTTTGGCTTTGGCGGTACCAATGCTCATTTGATATTGGACGAGCATATTGAAGGCCAGTCCGAAGCCCTTAGCCAGTCAAAAGCCCTTAGTAAAAAGACTCTTAGCAAATCAAAAACCTTTAGCAAATCAGCTAACAAAAAAGTAGAATCTGAAAAAATCAGCATTGTTGGTATGGGGGCTCATTTTGGTCAAAGTGAAACTCTTTCTGAATTCGAAAATACGATTTATCAGTCAAAACAACTACGCTCTGCTCTGCCGAAAAATCGCTGGCAGGGGATAGAAAAAGATAAAAAAATACTTGAGAAGTTCGGCCTCTCTACAGGAAAAGTCTCAGACCTGGAGTCGCCTCAGGGTAACTTCATTGATCAATTTGGATTTGATCATCTCTATTTTAAAATTCCGCCGGAAGAACAGGCTCCTTTATTACCACAACAATTGCTAATGATGAAGGTGCTGGATGAAGCACTCCAGGATTCTACTTTACCCAAAGGTGGTAATGTGGGTGTGATTGTTGCAATGGAAATGGATCTGGGCATTCATCAATTTCGTGGACGAATTGACGCAGCCTGGCAGTTAAAAGAAAGCTTACGTAATAGCGACATTAAATTAACTCGGGAACAGGAACAGCAACTTACCGAGTTATTAAAAGACAGCCTTCACAATGCCGTAGAAATTAATCAGTTCACCAGTTTTATTGGCAATATTATTCCTTGTCGTATTTGTTCTTTATGGGATTTTTCAGGTCCTGCTTTTACTATTTCTTCAGAAGAAAACTCTGTATTCAAAGCACTTGAAGTGGCAAAATTATTTCTCGATGCCGGTGAAGTGGATGCGATGGTGGTTGGTGCAGTTGATCTGGCGGGTGGTATTGAACATGTTTACCTGCAAAATCAGCGCAATCAAATGGCTGACTCTGCTTCTGATCCCTTATCAATGGGTGAGAATGGTTCGGGTTGGACTATTGGTGAGGGTGCTGGTGCCGTTGTATTAAAGCGTAATGATCAAATTGAAGAAAATGATAGAGTTTATGCCAGTATTGAAGGCTTTTCTGGTGTCAGAGATATTACCAATGACCAGAAAAATAGTGCTTCTCTGAGTCTAAAGAAAGCCTCTGATGAAGCATTGCAGCAAGCTGGAATTACTCGACAGGAAATTGACTACATTGAATTAAATAGCAGTGGAATTATCAAACAGGACGAAGCTGAAATTGAGGTATTGAAGCAGCTATCTTTTAAACATGAGCAAAAACAAGAGCAAAATCATGCAGCAACACCAATACAAACCTGTGCTTTAGGTAGTGTTAAAGCAAATATAGGCCATACGTTTGCTGCATCAGGCATTGCCAGTCTTATTAAAACTGCTTTATGTCTGTATCAACGTTTCATTCCTGGCATTCCTGCCTGGGATAAACCTAAAAACAGGGATGACTGGGATGAGCAACAGTTTTATTTTCCTCAAGACTCCAGACCATGGTTACTGAATTCGGAACAAAAAAAGCGCTATGCAGCGATTAACAATCTTGGCCAGGATAATACTTCTTTTCATTTAATTCTTTCTGAAGCAGATAAAAAACAAACGCCAAAAAATGATTTTTTTGAAAATTTATCATTTTTTATGTTTCCCATCGGCGGTGAATCTGAACAAGACCTGCAAGCCAAACTGTCTTCATTGGAAAGTGAGATAATATTGTCTGCTTCTTTGCAAGCGCTGGCACTAAAAAAATTAAAAGAATTTAAAGACATCTCGAAGCATATGCCGAAGTCGGCCTATCGTCTTTGCTTGTTAGCACATACAACTGATGAACTTCAAAGAGAGATCCAATCAGCTAAAAAAGGTGTTTCGGCATCATTAGAAAACAATGAAGAATGGTCTACTCCGTTAGGCAGCTATTTTACTCCTGTACCTCAGTCTGAAAAGGGTAAAATTGCTTTTGTCTATCCCGGTGGTTTTAATTCTTATATTGGTATGGCTAAAGATATCTTCTATATGTTTCCAGAAGTTGCCGATTTGGTGGCTGATTCGACCTCCAGCCTGAGAAAAATGATGCGTACGCATTATGTTTATCCTCAGACGCTTGTGGCTCCGGATAAAAAAGCATTAAAACAACTTGATGCTGTGATGGGAGATGATGCGGTTGCCATGTTTGAGTCTGGTATTATGGCATCAATTCTATATACAAAAGTTATTCAGGAACTACTGGGTGTACAGCCTGGTGCTGCTTTTGGTCATAGTATGGGTGAATTATCCATGCTGTTCTCATCAGGAGCCTGGAGCAATACCGACTATATGAGTAATACTCTCCATAATACACCGACGTTCCAGAATCGTCTGGTTGGTGAAATGGATGTGGTAAGACAGGCATGGGATCTGCCGCCTTCAAAAGAAGGTGAAAAACCAATTTGGGGTACTTATACTCTAAGAACTTCACCAGAGAAAGCAGCTGAGGTGCTTGTTGATGAAGATCGTGTCTTCCTTATTATTGTTAATGCGCCCAATGAAATTGTCATTGCCGGTGATGATGAAGCCTGCCGTCGAGTAGTAAAAAAACTTAAATGGCGACTTTTTCCGGTGCCTATTAAAGATGTGGTTCATAACGAACTGGTTAAGGCCGAATTTGATGCCTTAGAAAAACTGCATTCTATGCCGACTACCGCTATTGAAGGTGTTGATTTTTATACGGCGGCAAATTACCAAAAAACAGAAATGAAAGAAGAGATTATTGGTCATAATATCGCGACTTTCTATACTCATATGGTTGATTTCCCAAAATTGGTGAATCAGGTTTATGATGATGGTGCCCGTATCTTTATTGAATTAGGCCCCCAAAGCAGTTGTACTAAGTGGGTGAGTGAA
>JAPVVU010000318.1 GCA_028571885.1 Gammaproteobacteria bacterium
TAAGCGATACAGGGACGTACTTGAAGCGTCCCCAGAAAAGCCAGCCATACCATCCAACCCTCCTAGCCGCATCACATTTCTCACTTTAGGTGAAAGAGCAAAATCAAAAGAAGAAAGAATTCGAACTCAGGCTTTGGCTTTATTCTTATATTTTGACTTTTTTTGGCTCTTTCTTTTTTCACTAGCGAGAAACGTGATGTCGTTAAGAAGGTGGTGAGGTGTGCTTAGCTTTGCAGTGGTATTTCGAGGCAGGACGCCGAGGATAAGCGCTACAGGGACGTACTTGAAGCGTCCCCAGAAAAGCCAGCCATACCATCCAATCATCAGTTTTTAGCACCACATTTCGAACGCCCACTATTCTTTTTAAATGACAGCTTCGGTGAGAGGATTCAACTAGTCAAGCAGACTAAAAGTACACGATAATGTGAAGAGCCTTAATTTAAGTTTAAAATAAGTGTCTAAATCTGCTTATATTATATAAGGCATGTTTTTACTTATCATGACTATAGATACGACATAAACTAATTCGCCGATCTAATTCATGCTGCATTTTTTTATACCTTGTATCTTCTGTCGTGCCATATTGACGTTTGAATGTTGCTTCATGCAGACCCTCAGGCAAATTACCAATATCCGGCATAAAATCATCTTCATTAGTAATTTTTGACAATTGTAATTGTAAAGAATGGGCTGATAATTCTGAAGCAACCGCCATTGAACCGAATTCTACACCAGCCCGGTCAGCAGCCAGATCAGCAAAGCTAAACCCGCTGCCACTTTTTGCATCCGATATTTCCTTAAATAATCCTGCTGCATGAGCAAGCGCATCACCTGCTGCTGAAGCAAGAAAAGCAGAGACACTAAAATGCTGCATCAAGTCTACTCGATTGCGTAAGGTGAATTTAAGTCGAACCGGTTGGCGAGGTCTTTGTTTAATTTTTTGTCTGCCACTATTGCTGCCAATGAAGCTGTCAATATTTTTACCTGCAGCATGCATAGCCAGTACAAACAAAAGTGCCTTATTTTCTTCCACGGCACTTGTGGTCTTAGTGATAGTTTGCAGGCCTGGCTTATGAGATTTTGAGGAGCGTTTTAACGCAAACTGAAACATCGGTTGTAATATTTTTGAAAAGCTAATCGTCCTTCTGTGTTGATTGTTTGCAATCGCTTTATGGTGCAGTTCATTGATGATTTGAATCAGCTGCTGCTGATAAAGTCGGATTGTATTTCTTTCATTGTCACTGACTAATAGTGACTGTCCACGTTGTTTAATCAGTTTAACGGCTTGCCAATCAGCCTGGTATGTCAGGACTAATTGTTTTGGTGTGATTTGAACAATTTGCACAGAATTTGTTAGTCGCTGGTATTCTTCAAATTGATAAAGATATTGGTTGGCAAAATTCCAGAGCGGTTTTAGCAGAAAATTTGGAATATTTAAGGTGCCGAAATTCACGGTGTCTATCGTTAACAAATTTTTTGGCGATTTTTTTAAACTCAGAGAAACATTTGCGTATTGACCATATTGGTTGTCAGGCAGCTTAAAACTTAAATCAATTACCAAGCGATTATTTTTCAGCTGACTTCTTAATCTGGCTTTGTGTTCCTGTTTATTAAACAGTGAAAAACTGGTTACCAGAAGAGCATTAATATCCTTTTCTGATAAACTTAAGTTGCCCTTTTGGCCCTGTTTTAAATAACGCGGATCATGCTGCTTAAGAATTTGTTTAATCCTTGCTATATCATAATGGTCCGGATTATGATCGGCTGTCACCAGTGCGGTGTTACTCACTGAGAAACCCAGTAAAACAAAAGGTAGAAAAATAACTGCAAAGAACAGTAGTTTCAGGATAAACAGGGTTAACTTAAAAATAATTTAGGTACTCCCTGTCCCTGGTAGGCTATCAAGTAATTTGAGCATCCCACAATAGTGAATAGTATCTACTCACACATTAAACCTCTTCACGATACTCCACCTTGAAAAAGATTGAATACAACACGGGCACAACAATCAAAGTGAGCACCGAAGCAAAGGCCAGTCCTGACATGATAATGATGGACATATTAACAAAGAAGACATCGGAGAGAAGCGGAATCATACCTAAAATGGTGGTTGCCGCCGCCATCATCACAGGTCTCATACGACTGACCGCTGAATCCAGAATGGCTTTAAAGGATTCAATGCCTGACTCAATCTGCTGATCAATTTCTTCAATCAAAACAATGGCATTTTTAATCAATAGTCCAATGAGGCTTAATGCCCCCAATAGTCCCATAAAATCAAATGCACCATCGAAACCTAAAAGCCCTGCCGTAATACCAATTACAGCTAAAGGCACTGTTAACCAGATGATTGCAGGCTGTCTCACTTTACCAAACAGCAGTATCGTGGTGAGTATCATTAATAAAAAACCACCCGGTAAAGCCGATGCTAATGAGTTTGAAGCCAGTGTTGCATCCTCATACTCCCCACCCCAGACCAGCTGATATCCGGGGGGCAGCTCCATCGCTTCTATCTGAGGACGCAAGCGCTCAAATAGTTCTGTCGTGTCAACACCTGTTTCAGGATTACACGATGGAATAATTGTCTGCCTCCGATCACGTCCCCTGATAACGGTATTTTCCCAAACGGTTTCAAAACGTTTAACCACCTGAGCAATAGGCACAGAGGTCTGTAATACGGGACTCCAGACCTGAATATCCTGAATGTTACTGATGTCTTCACGTTCGTTATCAGTTGCCCGAGCAAAAATAGGTAACAAACGGATACCATCACGATAAAGACCTACCTGTGTGCCGTCAAAAGCATATTTTAATGCTTTTGATAAATCTTCATAGTTGATCCCCAGTTGACGCCCAACCTGCTCATTAAAAATAGGTTTAACCAGTTTAACGGGTTGACGCCAATCATCCCGGATTTCTTTAGTGCCGGCATTGTTGCGAAAAATCTCTTTAGCCTGTTCCGATAATTGTCTTAGAATTGCTCCGTCCGGGCCGCTGATACGTGCTTCAATCTTACTGTCTCGCCCAGGGCCAATACGTAATGCTTTAATAATGGGCTCGATATTAGGATAATTTCTCATATGAACATCGGCTTTTTCCCAAATATCAGCAATCTGCTCACGTGTTTCAGTTTGAACAATAATTTGAGCATAAGCCGGGCTGCGTTCTTTAGGTTCATAAACCAGTGAAAAACGCTGATCGCCACCACCAATCAGTTCTGTTGTTTTAACGACCCCCGGCAGACTACGAATGTATTCGCTGATTTTTAGAGTATCATCACGTGTTTTATGAATATCAGTGCCTTCAACTTCCCAGACCTCAACAAAAAACATGGGGGTATTTGAATCCGGGAAGAAACCACCGCGCACAAATCCAAAGCCGTATACAGCAATGACAAATAAACCAACAATAACAGCCATAGTCAAACCACGAAAACGCAGTGCTTTCTTTAAAAAATTACGGTAGAGCATAAAAACAAAACCAGAATAGGCTTCCTGTGGATCTTTTGCTGAATCTGCATTCTTACTGGGTTTAATGAATAAAGCACACAATAAGGGTGTCGTACTGACTGCTGTGACCCAGCTGAGTAATAAAGAAATCAGGATCACATAAAACAGAGTACGACTGAATTCACCGGTCGAATCCTGTGATAAGCCAATAGCAGAGAAAGCCAGAATACCAATAATAGTTCCACCCAGCAGGGCAACTGAATTCTTGCCGACCACTTCTTTAGCCGCTTTCACAGCATTCATCCCCGACTGAATCCGCACCATCATGCCTTCAGCAATCACAATGGCATTATCCACCAGCATCCCCAGCGCAATGATCAGTGCCCCCAGAGAGATCCGCTGCAATTCAATGCCATACATCTCCATTATCAAGACAGTACCTGCAACCGTGATAAGCAGTACTGCACCAATAATTAAACCTGCCGTCACACCCATAAACAACAGCAGCACCGCAATAACAATGACAATAGCGGCCGCCACATTGATCATAAAACCAGACACTGAATTTTGAACTTCTACCGGCTGGTTATAAATCACGTCAAGCTTCATGCCTAATGGTATCAGTGACGAAATTTCATGCATTCTTTTTGTCAGGCGTTCACCAACAGCCACCACATTCACACCTGACTGCATTGATATACCCA
>JAPVVU010000319.1 GCA_028571885.1 Gammaproteobacteria bacterium
CGTTAGAAGCTGTTGAGAGTTCTGAGACTAAAGTTATAAATTATAGTTTTTTTCTCAAGAAATATTTTCCACCTGGAGTGAAAACTGGCTTAATGCTTTTTTATTCCCGGATACTGAATTTTTATGTATCCAAACCATTAATAAAGGGGTGACTTAATGGAATCTATGGAATCTAAAGAACAATGTATGAATGTAATGTCTGCAAATTCGATAATAGATGCATTTAACTCAGAACATGACGATTTAAAAGATGGCCAGGATGCTCGTAAAAAAGTGTGTTCTACTGAGGAAAAAAAGATAAAAACAGTCAAAAAAACTAAAAGTACTGCCAAACGAGCCGTATCCAAAACTGCTGTTTCCAGGAAAAGCATGAAGAAAACCAGCACTAAACCGAGTGTTGCCGGAAATAACAGTGAAAAATCTAAACGCCGAAGGGAAGTTTCCAAGGGTGATATGGATGCGACCCGTCTTTACTTAAACGAAATCGGCTTTGCTGCGCTGTTAACCGCAGAACAGGAAGTTAAATACTCAAGAATGGCTCAAAAGGGTATTGAAGAAGGGCGAAAACGAATGATTGAGTGCAATCTTCGTCTGGTGGTAAAAATTGCCCGCCGTTATCTTAATAGAGGTCTGCCATTACTGGATCTTATTGAAGAGGGTAATTTAGGCTTAATTCGTGCTGTTGAAAAGTTTGATCCGGAACGTGGTTTTCGCTTTTCAACTTATGCCACCTGGTGGATTCGTCAAACTATCGAACGCGGCTTGATGAATCAGACGCGTACCATTCGTTTACCTATTCATGTGGTGAAGGAAATCAACATTTATCTCAGAGCTGCCAGAGAGTTAACCCAGGCACTCGACCATGAACCCAGCCCGGAAGAAATTGCAGAAATGCTTGATCGGCCAGTCAAAGATGTGCAGAAAATGTTTGGTTTGAATGAACGTATATTATCTGTTGATGTACCTATGGGACCTGATGCAGATCGTCCTTTGCTTGATGCTATTCCTGATACCGGAAACCCCGAACCTTTTGCTTTTTTGCAAGATGAAAATATGAGGGATAGTCTGGATAAATGGATGATGCAGCTTAATGATAAACAACGTGAAGTGGTTGATCGTCGATTTGGTTTACATGGCTATGATACAGCGACTTTAGAAGAAGTTGGCAATGAGATTGGTGTGACCCGTGAAAGAGTCAGACAAATTCAACTTGAAGCCCTGAAACGACTGAGAGAAATTCTTGAAAATGATGGCTATACAGGTGAATCACTACTTAATCATTAGTGCATTTCATATTTAATCACCTCATCCATATAATCTTCCTGGATTAAAAGCATCTTTTCTAACGAAAAGGTGCTTTTTTTTGTTGTTCATATTTTGCGTACTTTTTTTATATTCACTCGGTGAATTCAGCCATTCATAGTTATGGTAGAGACGTTGCATGCAACGTCTCTACGTATGCTTACCACCCTGGCGGTCGTTACGTGACCGTAGAGACAAGGCATGCCTTGTCTCTACAATTTGGAAAAGTACGCATTTTTATGAAGAGCCAAATAAACGGCATCCTGTGTCCATGATGCTGTCCAATAGTAAAAACACTAAATGTTTGGCCCAATGATTGCATCTTTTATTAGTAACTATTTTTAAAAGTATGGCTTTAAGAGGATCACCATGGATATGCAGTCAATAGAAGCGATCTCAAATAGCAATTCTGTTACCTCAATCAGAGTCCCTAGCAACGTAAAGCCGCCTGAACAAGAGTCATTTTGGGGAAGCGATGGCTTTACCTTTGGTGATTTGCTGGATATGATTAATCCAATGCAGCATATACCTGTTATATCAAAATACTATCGTGATCAAACACAGGATGATGCCTGTGAAGGCTCAAGATTAGTGGGCGGAATATTGTTTGGTGGTTTGATTGGCGGTGTTTCCGGAGTCTTGACGTCAATTGCTAACTCAGCGCTGCGACATGAAACCCATCGGGATATGGATGAACATATATTGGCAATGGCGGAAGAATCGTTAGCCGATAGCACTTTTTCTTCAGGGAATGAGTTATCTCAGAATAATCCTTTTTTTGCACAAACGCTTGATGAATATTCAAATGGATACGTTTATTCACCGGAATTTGACAATATCTCAACCCGGCGTTCAAGAAACTGGGGAAAAGTATAAATAATATAACGGCAAATAGTTGCCGCCAGATGGATTTATAAATATGTCTTTTTTTGATTTCTTAGATACCAGAATGTTCCATAGAGAACGTGCTCAGGATGTTATGGAAAAACTGCTCAGAGATGAATTTATTTATCAGCTCAAACAGAATAGCACTCTGACCATTCAATCAGCTTCCGCAAAGAATATTGTTTCAACTGCTATTACTATGGATCGACAACGAAATAGTTTAATTATTGCTGAAAAAACACCGGATGGTCGCTTGATTTTAGAAAGAAACGATGCTGTGACTATCGTGACACAGGTGAATAAAGATCATGAAGTTTTTTCTTTTCATTCGAAAGTCAATAATATCATTCTGGACAGTGGTGATATTTTATATGAAGTGCTGATCCCCAGGCGACTGGAAAAAGGCCAGCGGAGAAAAGATTTCAGGCTAAATATTGATTCCTTATCTGAAGTACAAATCAATAATTCTGTCTATGGCGGTCAGGTGAGTAATCTTTCAACAGGCGGTGCATTATTTTCTCTGGATGGTTACTGGCCTGAGCCGGTAGAAGATGACAGTGCTCTGGTACAATGCAGTATTAATATGGATTTCATGCAATTCAATTGTAATCTGGACGTGAGATATATTGATTTTGAACCTTATCCCGGCAGAAGAACTTATATTGGCGGACAAATAAAAAACCTTCAGCCTCTGCACCAGCATCAGCTGGATAAATACTTATCAGCTCAGCAGCGTATTCAGCAACGCCAGAAAGCTGAACTCAGATTCTCCTGAAAAAAATGAGAATTAAGCGATTCAATGGGGTGCTGTGCAGCAACTGTGTGAAGAAGCATTATTACAGTTTAAGGCATGGATAAATCAAAAAAATCAATTTTTTGCAGGTATTGGTTAAGTTTTTATTGTAATATAAGCCTTTTAAAAAATCTGTGAGTCATTATGAAACAAAAAATGTGGTTTTATGCATCAATTTTCCCATCCTTTGTTGCGTTACTGGGCTTAACGCTTGCCTATCTTTCTTATACCCTGCAGTGGGGCGGTGGTGATAAGATTTCTACGGTGATTGCTGTTTTCTTTTGTGAAATTGTGATGGTGGTTGCCGCTTTTGGTGCATTAACCTATATGAAGCAGGAAAAAACGGGCAAAACAAAAAAAATCCAGATGATGAATATTTCTATTGCTTTTTTTGGCGCATTATCGGGAATTTATTTATTTTTGGCTTAAGTCTTTCAAAAAAAACTGAACAAAAAATTAGGCGGAGTAAAGAACAATAATTCCGCCTGATACATAAAAACACGGAAGCTTATTCCGTGTTTTTATTGTACCTTCCATATTCAGCAATTTTTAACTGAATTAATAAATCATGAATCCGTCATAGGTTGGATCCCATTTAAACACGTCTTCACCTGGCGCACCTGCTGCTGTTGGGTTAGCTTCCAGGTATTGGTTGATATCAGCATAATTATTGCTGTTTAAATCATCAGGGTTAACATACTGCTCGAACTCATAACTCCAGACTTGAGTATCGCCATCATTATTAAGACTGAAAAGACCTGTTTGACTGCTGGCATTGATGGATGTGCTATGATCAAAAAGATCAGCAGATTCTGGATGAATTATATCCATTAATTCATCAGCCTGTGCAGTGCCGGCCAATGTAACAGAAGCGATTATTGCAGTTGCAAAAAGTGTTTTTAAAGTTTTCATGATCATTCTCCTTACTTAGAATGTTGTGTTTGCATATGAAGTCATCTGATCTTTTACGATTAAGTGACTCGTTGTGTTGTCTATGCTTATACTTTACGCCCATGAGAATAAAAATCTGTTCGTAATATTACGTGAATGATTTCGGATATTACCTATGATGGATGTGTTAGTAGAGAGTTATGCCGGATGATTCAGATAATGATTTTTTAAAGAAATAACAAGCTGAAATCCTAAATGTAAATAAGCCATAGAACAC
>JAPVVU010000320.1 GCA_028571885.1 Gammaproteobacteria bacterium
AAAACCCTATCTTTTTAATTACGCCAACAAAGCCATTCAGTCGACCTGAAAACGCTAAGCGCTTTTCGGTCGGCTGATGGGAAGCGTTATCAGTGATCTTCGAACGTCCGCTCTGGAGCTAATTTCTGAATCAGCAGTCTGAACAGATTTTGAGGTGTGCCGTTAACGGCTGGTCCATACTCATTGCAGTCATTAGTTCGCAGGAATACAATTCCCCTGTCTAAGTCGAGTGTACCAGCCCTATAGGCAGCTTAGCCCAACAGACATCTATCTGCCTTGCTACGTACGGCACCTAAAGCTTAGATGTTCCACAAAGTAAAGTATTAAAAAATTATATATGGCGAACAAAGGCAAAAACTGGAAAAATGAATACGAAGAAATTAAGAATGAGCTCTTAATAGATAAGGTTAGCAATGCTATAAAAAAAGACCCAAAGAATTGGAAAAACAACATGGAAGAAATAGGCTTTACATGGATAGATGATAGCCAAGAAGAAATTGAAGAAGAAAAGAATGCAAATCCAATGAATGTTAACCAAGAGTATTTAGTAGCATATTTTGAAGAGAAAATAGAGTACAGTAATAAATTAATAGAAATATTTATCAAAGAAACAGGATCAAAAAATCCAAATTACTCACTATTCAGAAAATATTTTAAGGTGGGAAATACTAGATTGCTCCATCTTCTAATATCAGGACTCTCTAAGTTACCAACAAACCAAGTTTTATTATCAGGACTTAGCTATTTCCATGAAAACAGAAATATCTTAACACGCATCGTAAACATATATACTAAAGCTTGCAATGAAGAGAAAAATACAAAAAGGTTTCAGGAGCATTGTATTGATTTTATAAATGATGTGGACCCCGACGGATACGATGCATTAGCTGAACTGAAATCAATATTCCAAAACAATAGAGAAAAATATCAGGTATTGGAAGAAATCACAAAGATAATGCAACATCAGGATGAAATTATCGAGTTCTAAAATTCCGCCTAAAAAATAGCATGGTTAAGTTGAATGTATAAAAGCCTAGAATCATGCTCGGAGGGATAGGGATTTTCTTTCAGCAACTGCTACCAGTGAACATATGAGCAACAAGACTGGGAGAGAAGATTTAGCGAATGGCAGGTCAATACTCCAAGAAGTCATTGACGGGTCTTAGAAGAAACAACTCTACCCTTTCTTCTTTTCACCACGCTAAATTCGACCATTTGAAGGGAATTTGCTCGATTTATCTGAGGCATATAGATGTCATCTGGATATTACTGAGCAGAGATTTGCAGAACTATCTATCTCAGTTCACCGAGAAACTTTAGAATAAACTGTTAGCTGAAAAAGTCTTATGGAAAATAAGTATGAACAGTTCAAAAGTAGCTTTATTCATTATTGATATGCAAAAAGACTTTGTCTTACCAGAGTCACCATCCTGCATTACTGGAGCAAATGCAACGATCCCTAGTATAGTAAAAATATTAAATGAATTTAGAGATAGAGAGCTGCCTATATTTCATATTGTTAGAGAATATAGGGGAGATGGAAGTGATATTGAAAAATTCAGACTTAAAGAATTCGTGGAAAAGAAAAAATATGCAGTTCCTAATACAAGTGGCTGTGAGATAGTAGATGAACTGAAGCCTAAAGATAATGAATACAGAATTGTAAAAAACAGGTTCAGTGGTTTTATGAATACCGAATTGGATTTCATGCTACGAAGATTAGAAATATCAAAAATCATAATTACCGGTACTCAATATCCCAACTGTGTTAGAGCAACGGCATTTGATGCGGTGGCGCTAGGTTATGATGTCACAGTTGTTACAGACGCTACCTCTGCTGCAACGGAGGGAGTTGTGATGGCAAATATCATTGATCTTCAGAATATTGGCATTAATTGTATCAAGTCAAATGAATTAGAAATATGAAAAAAATATTTAGCTAACTTTAAATTCCAGCCGAAGATGGAAATTACACTACTAAGGCACGGAAAACCTGATATTCCATCATTAAAAAAGCTGAGTACATCAGCATTCCGTGAGTGGACTCAGGATTACAATGCTTCGACATTATCCATGTCATCGAAACCAACACACGAAGCATTGGCTTACACCAGTGACTGTAAAGCTATCGTATGCAGCATGCTGCCACGGTCAATTGACTCTGCTAATGCACTAAATGCGGAGAAAGTAGTTTTATCTGATTCAATATTTAATGAGGCTGGTCTGCCATCGGGAAACGGGCACTGGTTGAAGTTATCACCGAGGTTTTGGGCAGTTTTTTTCAGGGTGCTTTGGTTGCTAGGTTACTCAAGAAACTCTGAGTCGTTTAAGAAAGCAAAAACAAGAGCAGTGGAAGCGGTCAAAATACTCACTGAATTGGCTAATGAGCATGATAAGGTGATATTTGTAGGACATGGCGTGTACAACCGAATTCTAGCAAATGAGCTAAGAAAAACTGGTTGGGATGGCCCAAAGAACCCTGGTTCAAAGCACTGGAGTTATGGGGTATACAAGCAGTGAAAAACATAACAATGGGCTCCAAGGAACGTTCCGCTTCGCTGCGCGTCCCTGAGCCCAGGCGTTAGAAACAAGAAGACAATATGAAGTGCCTCATAGTTACAACACATCCATTAAACGACAGTCTCTGTAAACTGCTGGGTAAGCACGTCGAAAGCAAGCTAATCCAAATGGGGCACGAAGTCACTATAGAAGATCTCTATGCTGAGAGTTTTGAACCTGCATTAACAGCACCAGAAAGAAGATCTTACTATGGTGAGAGCTACGACTCATCAAGTATGACAGAACAAGTAAGTAGGCTTCAGGATGCAGAGGCGCTGGTGCTTTTGTTTCCAACATGGTGGTTTGGTTTTCCAGCCATGCTCAAGGGTTGGTTCGACCGGGTTTGGGGTCCTGGTATAGCCTATGACCATGCTACTGATTTTGGGCCAATAAAGCCTCGGCTGGATAATCTAAAGAAAGTTTTAGTGGTGACAACCCTGGGTTCTCCGTGGTGGGTTGATCGCCTTGTATTGTGGCAGCCAGTGAAACGAATAATGAAATTAGCATTGCTAGGTGCTTGCACGAAGAAAAGCAAACTCCAATTTTTGTCTCTATACAATAGCGAGAAGCTGAATGAGCAAAAAATTATAGTTTTCAAAAATAAAATAGAAAAAGCACTCGCAACTTGGAGAGTATAATATTTCTAATAATGCAATTTCACACGGATGCCAAAAAGCGTCGTTCGTTCCTCACTATGCTTTTCACCTCCGGTGAATTGCGACGTTATCGATGACATAGCAATGTCGGTTTTGGAGCAACTACAGCCAATTTCTGAATCAGCTGTCTGAGCAGGTTTTGAAGGGTACAACCAATGGCAGGTCAATACTCATTGCTGTCATTCGTTCGCTGGAATATAATTTTCTTTATAGAGACTGTGCCAGCCCAGTGGGCATCTTAATCCAACAGAAATAAAGAGGCTATATTTTGGCAATTATGAGATTGTGGCATGGAGAAGTTGCTATTGAAAAGGCTGATGAATACGAGAAGCTTATGATTGAAAAAGCAGCACCCGATTATGGTTCTGTTGATGGGTTGTTAAAATTGTATTTCCAGCGTAGAAACGAAAACAAGGTAGCGCATTTTCTTCTTGTAACCATTTGGGACTCATTAGAATCCGTTAAGAAGTTTGCAGGTGCTAAACCTGAACTTGCAAAGTACTATCCAGAAGATGACGGTTTCCTATTGGAAAAAGAAAAACACACGACCATGTATGAAGTCTTTTATGAAAAGTGAGATACTAAATTAAGTATAGATTATGTGAGGAATTAACCAGCCAATCTCATTCCTCAGCAACTGATTTGCTACATTCGGCATTGCCCGATACTCCACCAATGACTGTATATGGAGCAACTACAGCCAATCGCTGAATCAGCAATCTGAGCAGATTTGGAAGGATGCAGTGAATGGCAGCAGCGTACTCATTGCTGTCATTGGGAAATCAGGGCTGACCGACAGTCGACCCATAGCGAACTTTCAAACTCAACCATCTCTGTCTGAACGCAGAAAAAAAGTGCCTACGACTGCAAGTACGGCTAAAGCAAAAAAAGCACAGAGGCCCCAAACAATAAGTGCGATTGGCCAAAGATT
>JAPVVU010000321.1 GCA_028571885.1 Gammaproteobacteria bacterium
AGGGATACTACACCTAAGGGAAGCCCTTCGTTTGTCCAAAGTGTAACCAGGAAAGCGATTAGCCCTACCAGGGTTGCCTCTTTTTCTGTAAAAACCATTGTTGCAGCGAAAAAACTTCCAATCCCAATTAGAAGAGCAATAGTTAATTTTTTCAACTGTATGTATTCTCTCAAAATTATATTTTCAATAATTTAATAAATGGAATAACACGTTTCATAAAAAATTCACTCACATCACTTTCCCCCTTTTTTGCTCTTAAAAAAACAAGAGGTACTGTTTGATATGAATTATTGATTCACTTTACCATTCAGAATAATCACCACGCGACGATTTATTATCCTTCCTTCCTTTAACTTATTAGATGCTTTTGGCTCACTTTCACCTTTACCAATAGCATCAATTTGATCATCAACAATATTGGTGTTCTGTTCAAGATACTCTGCAACAGCTTTTGCACGTCTTTCAGAAAGTTTCTGGTTATAGGCTTCAGAGCCTATACTGTCAGTATGACCAATGACACTCACATTTGATGTCAACTCACCTCTGCCTTTATACTTTGAAATGCGCTCATCAAGAACCGTTTTTGCATCGTCCGATAGTACAGCACTGTCAAAGTCAAACAGTAATGCTGCTCGAATGTTAATTTCTTCCGCGACTGTTGTGGTCAAAGTCATTGCAGTTGGCTCAACGACTAATTCTTGTTCCACAACGATGGGGGCTGTTTTTTCATAACCGCATTCTTCCAATTTGTCTTTTGTATCATCAAAACGCGTACGCCAGCATTCACCATAACTATTCTTATAAACTTCACCATAAGGGGAAGCAAGATAGTCTTTTACATATCCATCAGCAGCAAAAACAGTGGGTTGAGATAAAACAGCTGAAAGTGCCACTGCCAGTATCACTTGTTTTTTCATTATATTTACCTATTGTTTAAATTCAAAATCACAGCTGACATTGATGTTACAAAAATGGAAGTAATTTACATCAAACTTATCGTCTAATTCACTGTCCAATGAACTGACCTGCCCAGGCACTTGAATTTATAACCCTTCAGGGTTCTGTACTTTATTTTACAGTGTATCCCTTACCTTCTAAACAAGCCGAATAAGCACGATTATACTGGTTACGGTTATTAGCATAGTTGCTGGATTCTTGCTGCTTCCATTGTTCGGTTTTTTGTTCTGTCGCTCTATTTGCAGAACCTTGCCTCACGCCACCAATCAATCCACCGGCTACTGCACCGCGCTTGGCTGATTTGGAGCTGTCACCAATAATAGCACCTAATGCCGCACCACCTAATCCGCCTCTAACAACACCGCCGGATTTCTTTGCCTGGGATGGTGGAGGCGTTGATGTGGTCGGTGCTTTCATCGGATCAAACCCTGTCTGGCCCTTCGCCCAGCCATAACAGGAGAATTTATCCTTCTCCATTTGTTCATTACTTTGACCTTTAGCTGGAAATATTATTAACTCATTCGCCATAGATGTATTTATTCCACCAGCCAGAGCAATAGCCATGATGCCTAATTTTATTGATATTTTCATTTTATTTTCCTTATATTTTCTCTATTTGATGCTGAATTTTTATCCCTATCCCAATTTTTATCCCTATTCCTTTGTTAAGAGCTAAATATGTTAAGAGCTGAATAAACAGATAGACATTCATTATATTATATTTTTTATTAACCAATTATGAACAATAGTGATACAAAAAGATTATAGTTCCTAATTTCTGACTTTATATAGAAGATATTTTCATTTTTTAAGAATAAAATCAACAAGCAGCAAGAAAAACGTCACATTATTTATCATACCAGTATATTACCATAAAACGACTGCTTGCCATTTGCCTTATTTTCGTCGATTTGTTAATGTGTAAATAATAGATAAAACTCAGCTCTATAGTCTTCTCATGCATTATCTTAGCATGGAAAATGTTTATCTCCATCACCGACAAAGTTTCCAAATCACTGAAAATTGAATGGGCTGGAATTGCTAAAAATATACCAATGGATTTTCTTAGTCATTGCTTCTATTAGTCATGCAAATGCAGCTGATCATGCTATTATTCTGCAGTATCATCATGTCAGTGATACGACGCCCAAAATAACCAGCATTTCACCTGATCAATTTAAATGGCATCTTGACTATCTGGAACAGCATGGTTTTATCATTTGGCCATTAAGTAAAATTGTTAAATTTCTTAATGAAGATCAGCCATTACCTGATAACTGCGTTGCCATAACATTTGATGATGCCTACCGTTCTATCTATACCACTGCATTTCCATTACTAAAGAAAAGAAACTGGCCATTCACATTATTTTTGAATACTGATGCCGTGGGTAAAAGAAAAAGCAGCCTGAGCTGGGATGAAATCCGGGAAATGAGCAGCTCGGTGGCAGAAATAGGCAATCACAGCCATACACATGCACATCTAATCCGATATCAAAAAAATGAATCCGCTGAGCAATGGAAAAAGCGAGTCATTGGCGACATTCAAACTGCCCAAAAACTGATTGATCAGCATTTATCCAATGAAGACAATTTACCCCCACGTTTATTTGCCTACCCTTATGGAGAATATTCATTACCTCTCATACAGATTATAACAGAATTAGGTTATGCAGCTGTCGGCCAGCACTCCGGCCCTGCCGCATTTACAACACCACAAGAAATATTGCCGCGCTTTCCCATGGGCGGAGTCTATACAACAAAAAAGCAACTGATTGAAAAATTAAAAACCTATCCCTTTCCACTGGCAACTGTTGATATTATTGAACCCATACTAAAAAAACCAAACGTTCCGGAATATGACAGGCCAATACTTCAATTAAGTATCAAACCAGCACACTGGAACAAACGTCTGAAAAAGCAATTACAATGTTATGTCAGCGGGCAAGGCAAAGCTTTAATTCATTGGCAAAAACAAACAGCTTATGTTCAGGCACAAAAAAAATTAAATGTCGGTCGAAGCCGCTATAATTGCACAGCCCCTGTGACGAACATCAGTAATGGTGAGACCAGACACGGCTTTTACTGGTATAGTCAGCTATGGATCAAGCGACACGATAATGGCCTGTGGTATAAAGAATAAGAGATAAAATTATCAATTAATTCATATAGCTATAGCTTACCACGCCATACATTTTACTATTTCATTAAATACTTATATAATAGCTGAATTGTACAAAACGGTTGTTATAGGTATCAGTATGAAGTTTGGAATCACCATAATATTATTATTTCTATCAGGCATGGTATGGTCTTCAGAGACCCAGCCTCCCTCAAATAATAACTCTCCCTATTATGGTAATCCTTACGGTGTTTATCAGAATAATGTTTATCAGGCTAATGCCTATCAAAATACTTATTATCAACAAGGTTATTATCCAGTTAATAATTCTGCCAATGCAGTATACCCTGAACAGAATCAATATGGTTACTACAGGCCGCCTGCATACCAGGCTCCCGTATATTATGCACCAGGATATAGCTACCCTGCCTATCAAAATCAATACGCATATCCAAACTATTATCAAGCCCCCTATCAGGAGCAGTTTTATGCGCCTGAAGCGTACAGAAATACGGATTCCACAACGGCTGATACCCCCAAAATCAAAAAAAGCAAGGCCATTGAAAAGATAAAGACAAAACAAACTGCTCATCCATCAAATAAGACGATAAAAAAGCTGACTCGTTCTGAGCATAAAAAACAGTTTTTTAATCAGATTTTACCTTTGGTCATCAATGAAAACAGGCTGATTCAAAAAGACAGAAAAAGAATGTTATCGATTCTAAATGAATTAGATGAAAAAAAAATCATCTCGGCAGAAGAAAAACTGTGGCTCAAACAATTAGCAAAAAAATATCGAATTTCCGGGAATATTTATGAAAGTATCAGCTTGCAACAAGAGCTGATTAAACGTGTCAACGGGATATCTCCCGCCATGGCACTAGCTCAGGCCGCTAATGAGTCCGCATGGGGTACATCCCGTTTCAGCAGACAGGGCAATAACTTATTTGGCATTTGGACCTATAATGAAAAAATTGGCATCAAACCACTCAAGCGTGAACCGGGCAAAAAACACTTTGTTCGTAAATTCAGCTCATTCCAGGAATCCG
>JAPVVU010000322.1 GCA_028571885.1 Gammaproteobacteria bacterium
CTCGTTTTATCATCAATTCTACTCTCACCCGCTTTATTAGTCGCGCAGGAGAATCAGGATCAAATGCTGCAGCAAAGCCGTCAGATAGTACAAAAATTTGCCAAAAACTTAAAAGGCGAATTGAAAGCAGCGATGAAAAAAGGCGGACCAATTAATGCCATTCAGGTCTGTAATGAAAAAGCGATGGATATTACAGCCACTGAGGGCAAGAACAGTGGTGTTAAGCTGAGCAGGACTTCACTTAAAATACGTAATCCGAAAAATGTGTCTGAGGCGTGGGAAAAAACAGTATTGCAGCAATTTGAAGAGAGAAAAAACAACGGTGAATCCCTTAAAAAAATGGAATTTAGTGAAACAGTTGAAGTCAATGGTAAAAAACAATTTCGTTATATGAAAGCGATGGCAATTTCTCAACCCTGCTTAAATTGTCATGGTGAAAAAGCATTGCCTGATGTGAGTGCTAAGCTGACAAAACTTTATCCTGATGATAAAGCCAGAGGCTATAAGTTAGGCGATCTTCGAGGTGCTATTGTTCTGATAAAAGAACTTAACTAAATAATTGTTCCTAAATGGTATACATAGAGCATCAGATCCTGTCATTTATTATTGGGTGATTTATGCCAATATGAGGCGAATAATGAATGACAGGTTCTGATGCGAATGTTAAATGAATAATGATCACTATTTTGGACAACCATTTTAGCATTTGCTTTTAACCTTCCCTTTTTCGACTCAGGGTAACTACTTTTGGCAAAGGGGGGAAGGTAAAAGATGTAAAGTAGTACTGCTATTGCCGGAGTAAAGGTCTTGCATTGGTTGCTTGTATAGACTCAATGATTATAATTTCTGAGAGTTTGTATTCTCATTATTAAGAATGATATACTTTTTCACGCAATGTGATTATTTGCATTGATTTTTACATTATTAACTTATGGACATCAATCATGAAAAAATTATTATCTACTTTATTTATACTGCTGTTTTTATTATGGCAGCCAGTTTTTGCGGATGACATATCAGATACCTTGAAAATATTTCACGATGCTGGTGAGAGCGCTCAATTTTTTAACAAGAACTATGGCTATGCGGTTTTTCCAACAATTGGAAAAGCAGGTTTTGTAGTGGGAGGTGCTTATGGAAAGGGGCAGGTTTATGCTCAAAAGAAGCATGTTGGTGAAACCAGTATGACCCAGGTATCAGTGGGCTTTCAATTAGGCGCACAGGGCTATAGTCAAATTATTTTCTTTGAAGATAAACGTGCTTTTGAAGAGTTTACCAGTGGTAATTTTGAGTTTGGGGCCACAGCACAGGCTGTCGCAATTACTGCCGCAGCTTCTGCCAGTACCACGACGACTGGAAATTCAGCAACTGCGAGTGGTGGAAAAAATAATGCTAATATAGCCAGTGGCGGGTATCATAAAGGAATGGCTGTTTTTACCGTTACAAAGGGTGGTTTAATGTATGAAGCGAGCATTGGCGGGCAAAAATTCAGCTATAAAGCTAAATAATATCAATGCCTTATTTAAGTTGAATGTAATTATTCAGCGTGTATTTATTAATTACCCGTGTTAAGCCTATGGTCACTTATTTTTCTGACTTTGCTTCCTGTTATGAAAAGCGACTTCGTTCAAACAATCAAAGTTAGAAAAATAAGCAATCACAGGCTTTTTGTAACTAATACGCTGAATCGTTACAGTTAAATTAAATATTTATGCTGTCTCTGTCTGTTTTCAGATACAGCATAAACAGGCTGTCTGATACTTTCTTAAAAAAGTTCATATTGTGACTGAATTATTTTTTCTAATGAGGTGCCCACGACCATTAACAGAGCGTCTACTACAGGCGCAATTTGTTTTTCAATATAGTGGTCATAGTCCAGAGGCTGCTTATTATATTCTATCGGTTCCGGACCCGTGGTTGTAATGACATACTCAATCCAGCCACCGAACTCATACCTTTTTGTTGGTTCATTTTTTTGCGCAAGATTTTGTGCCTGATTTTGTAACGTATTTTGTGACTGATTTTGTGACTGATTTTGTGAATAGTTCTCTGCTTTTATTGCTGCCTGAGCATGGGGCGGTTTATTTTTTATATAGTCTGATAATTTTTGTCTCAGCCTTTTTCGATACACCAGCTTGTCGTCAAACTCGCCCTGTTTTAAGCGCACTATAATATTTTTCAAATAGTCTTCATAGGCTATATCATGGAATATTCGATAATAGATTTCCTGTTGTACCTCTCGAGCCAGAGCGGTCCAGTCTGTTCTGACGGTTTCCAGGCCCTTAAAAATGATTCGTGAGGTATTTTTATTATTACAATCCGGTGCTGGGGGATCACAAATCATTCCTGCATAGCGTTTTTTGCTGCCTTTATCAGAGCCTCTTACTGTAGGCATAAAAAAACGAATATAATGAGTTTCATATTCCATTTCCAGGAATGATTCAATGTGATACTGTTCACTCAGTACCTTTTGCCAATGATGATTGATCTTAGCAACCAGCTGCCGCCCTACTGTATCAGCAAATTCTTTTTCTTTTACACCACCTAATGAGACAAAAACGGAATCAGTATCACCATAAATTACTTCATAACCTTCGGCTTCAATCATGACTGCTGTCTCTTTCATCAATTCATGACCCCTTAGTGTTATTGAGCTGGTCAATCGGGAATCATGAACTCGACAGCCAGAAGTACCTAAAACACCATAGAAGGAATTCATAATTATTTTTATAGCCTGAGAAAGTGCTTTGTTATCATCTTCTTTTGCTTTGTCACGAGCTTGCCATAGTGATTTAATGATGTCGGGCAGTATATAATCATCACGTGAAAAACTGATACCATTAAAGCCCGGCACACAGTCGATTTCATCTAATTCCTCTGCTTTAACTCGGGCATAGGGATCGACTCTGAAGGTTCGAATGATACTGGGATAAAGGCTTTTATAATCCAGCACCAGAACACTATCGTATAAACCTGGTTTTGAATTCATTACATAACCACCCGGTGCAGAAAGCGTTTCCTGTCGATCATTAATATTGGGTGCAACAAAACCTTTACGATGCAGTCGAGGTAAATATTGATTATCAAATGCTGCAACTGAACCACCCGTTCGATCCATTTCCAGACCAGTTAATCTTGCTCGTTCTACAGCAAAGGCAATTAAATCAGTATGTTCAAAGATATCCCAGACCAGTTGACAGTCTTCAAGATTGTAGGCCGCTAAAGCTAATTTGTTTTCATAAAACAGGCGTTTGATTTCTTTTGCGTTACATAGCGGATCATAATTCTTTTGTTTATCTTCTATTCCAGGTTTTACATTCGGCTTTATTAGTTTTCCTCTTCCCAGCAATTCATTTCCAACGGATTCCAATGAAAAGCTTTTAAAATTCCAGGTGGCACTTTTTAAAGTATCAATACCATCCAGAACGACACGACCTGGAATTAATAAAAAATAATGGCTCTGTTCGGTCTGTGCCTTTCGCCAGACAGGCAGGCTTTCAGCTCGACCAATTGCCAGAGAAATTTTCAGGTTGTCTGCTTTTTTCTGTAAAAATTGAAAGTCAAAATTAATGACATTCCAGCCAATTAAAACATCAGGATCTTGCTCAATAACGAGCTCAATAAAGCGCAGCATTAATTCTCTTTCAGAACGATAGTACTCAATATTGGCAGTAGTATTTTTTAATTCTTCAACTTCTCCCTTCATTAGAGTAATATTCCATTGCTCACAGAGTAAGGAAATAGAATAGAGTTCCAGGCTGTCATAAGCTGTTTCAATATCCAAAGACATTATCTTCAACTTTGGTTTATATTGTTGACCATTTTGTATGGATTGATTAAGTGGTTTAATTTGCGGGTTGAGGATTAATTGTCCTGAAATTTTCTTTTTCTTTTTCTTTTTCTTTTTTGAGTTTGAGTTTGACGTTGGGTTAGAACGTGGCTTAATTACAACGGGGCCCGTCAAAAAACGTTCTGTCAAATAGCGCTCAACAGGCCTGATATCGGCTTCATAGTGTCTGATTTCTAATTGCTGCAATAATTCTCTTGCCTGATACGAAGCCTGTTGTGAATTTAAATACACGCCTGCGACAGGCTTGTGCTCAAAATCTTTTAATCGC
>JAPVVU010000323.1 GCA_028571885.1 Gammaproteobacteria bacterium
ACTTTTACGTAACGCCAGATTGTTCTGATTTAATTCTTTGGTACGTTCTGAAACTTTTTCCTCCAGAGTATCTTTATATTTTGCCAGGGTTTTTTGAGACCGCTCACGTTCAACGATTTCATTGCGTAATGTAACACCAATTTTTCTTAATTTATGATTAGTGCGGGAAACATAAAAATTAAAAATCAACAGAATGCTCAGCACTATTCCTGCCATCAGCAGCCACAGCGCATATTTTTTCAAAATCGCTGACAAAGATGTCTGACGCAACACTTCATAGGGACCTATTTGCAAACTCCTCATCAAATCATAAACTGAAGAATAATCCAGGGGAATAGTCCACCCGGCAGTCCTTGAAGCCCTGGCAGCTGGATGTTCAGGAGGCATGGCATACAGGGCTAACGCCACTTGAGTGGATAGCTCAAAAGAAGTATTCTTTAACTTGGAAAAAGGCCACTCCGGATAGAGTCTGGTGCTGAGGGGGTAAGAATTATTTGCTTGTGATTGTGCGTTTAGTATGCGGTAATGATTAAAACTAATTTTACCCTCATCAATCAGGCGTAAGAGAATATCCACTCTAACCGTACCGGCATCAACTTTCTTATCACGCACAGAAAAAACAATATTGTCCTGTGGGAATCCGACAAACTGCAGCGCTTTAAAATCACTAAAGGGATTAATACCCTGCTCTGCTAATTCACGCCACGCCAGCTGGAAGCCGCCAAAAGCATCTGGACTAACGGCCATAAATGTCTTTTTCTTCAGATCTTTTAAGGTTTTTATTTGCGGGTTATCTGCCCGGGTAATAATTATTGAACCAAAACTGGTACTTAATTTTCCTCGCCTTAACGTCTGTAAAGTAGCAATGCGCGAAATGCCATAGCTATTTTCCAAAACAACATAATTGCCCGGATTAGTCAGGGCAAATTGTATCCGTCCGGATTCTACGGCCTGTGCAATTTCAGGTAAATTTAAGGGTAATATTTCAAAGCGGTATTCAGGTATCTTATTGGCAAGATAATCTGCAGTGGGTGTCCAGCGCTGCACCGCTTCAGATTTACCCCGAAAAGCCAGTACACCAATACGAATCAATGGCCTTTTTGCTTCTGTACTTGCTACTGTGAGAATGATCTCGCTGGCAAAGGTAATTTTAAAGGGTAGTGTAAAAAGAAGCAGGAAAATACAAATTTTGCACAACAAAAGGGTTCGATGACACATAGACAGGTCAATATTTTTATTAAGTAAAGTAATGAAAAACAACAATCTCAGTATAGCAAGTATAGGACAAAAGTTCTGCTTAATCCTATATTAAAGAAAAAGAAACAGCTCCGTTATTAATCAGGCCGTTTCTTTTCTTTATATTTAATTCCGCTTATTTAGCATCTGGAATCGGTTTTAATTTTAGATCGTCTTTGCTTGCTTTTACGAAGCCATAACTTGCATAAATATTCTGAGCTTTATCAGTACTCAGATAATCAAGGAAACGCTTAGCATTGGCCTGATTTTTTCCGGTATTCAAAGCACCAATAGCATAGCCAACCTTATGTCCCATATTATATGGCGCTGCAATTACGACACCGTCTATTTTACGACCTTCTGCCAGACCATGTTTCACTTCTGTGGTCCAGACAATGCCGACATCAGCCTGACCATTTTCGATGCGATGTGGTGTTTCACGATGATGACGCTGGGTGAACCAGGTTTTACCTTCTATCGCCCAGCAGCCCTTACATTTTTTGTCAGCAGTCACTTTCTCATACAGTCCCAGATCCTTCAACATTTGAGAACCGTAAAACTTGAAGATACCTTCAGTCAGTGGATTAGGATGTGATTGAACCAGATCATCCCGACCCAGATCCTTGGCGCCCTTGATACCCTTAGGATTACCCTTGGCTACCATTAATTCAAGTTTATTGTGAGTGTATACTTTGTAGTCACTCATGATGCCTTTACCTTTCAACTTTTTAAGGTGTCCAAGGTTAACACTGGCATAAAGATCAGGGTTCTGAGCAGTTTTCTGTCCGTCAATTTCACCCTGCTTGAGAATTTGTCCTTTTAGAATCTGACCCGGTGGTATCGTTTCAACATATATGCTTTTGATATCAGCGTTTTTACCCTGAAAATCTTTAATCAGCTCTTCCATAACCATAAATTGATTTCCCGCCAGATACATGACCAGATCGGATGTATAGGAGTTACCAATTTTTCCATATTCAATTTTATTATCAGCATAAAATGTGCGGTAATCATGTCCGTGACCGGCATCCTTGGCAGCAAAAGCAGAAGTGCTTAGTACTGCGAAAACCATCAGTGTTGTAGCGGCTACGCAACCGAAGATATTTTTTATTTTCATAGTTTTAACCTATCTAGTTATTAAGTACGACACCAGCATAGATCATCGATTCGCAGGAAGTAACCGGAGCGCACCCCACATAAACCTATGGTACACCCTAGGTTTTGCTGGAATGATTTAACGCTGAAAATAACGCCCGTGACTAAAGAGATGTCCACCAGAGCGCCCTTATAAAGAACTGCCTATAGCCCATAAAACTATTTCTGAGTGCTTCTGGCGATAAAATTTTCAATAATCTGTTGTGTAATCTGACCTACCTGCATTCCCTCCAGTTTACCAGAGGGACTGAATAACAGCGTTGTCGGTGTAGCGCTTAAAGAGCCCGCACCCAAATGCTCAATAGATTCAGCATCGCCCAGCAACAGGGGAAAGCTGATAAAATTATCTTCCGCAAAACGACTTACATCCTGTTTATTAGCCGGGCCAAAACTGGGGTAATCCAGTGCAATTACTCGGATGTTCCCTGGAATGGGTTATTTCAAGGGGTAGTACAAAAAGAAACAAGATGATGATTATTTTTCTCAATAAAACGTCTCGGTGACTCATGAATAGATCAATATTATTAAAAAGAAAGATGGGAAAAAATAAAAAAAAGAAACAGCCCTTTCAGACTGCTTCTTTCTTTATTCTTATTATCAGTACTTAGATAATTTTAGGGTTTAATATATGTATATCCCATAGCTTGTAAACGAGCCAACTCAGCTACACCACTTGGAACAATATTTTCCTTACTGACATCGTAAAGATCATTTTCATAGCTGATTTTTTTACCTTTTAAAGTATTAGCACAAACATTGAAAGCAACGCCTTGATCTTTAAGACCACTGATTTTTGCCTGCATAGTGTCTGTAGCATTTCCAAATTTAAGTTTTGTGTTTTTCTGTGCATCAGGTTCTAACAACAGGGTAAGGCCCTTACCATGCAGTACAACTTTTAAATCAAGATTCTCGGCACCTGTTGCATTAATGTGATTTTGGATATTGCGTAAAGCACCAGCCTGGGATTTTGGGTTATCATAGTTAATATGATAAACCACTTTTTGTTTTCCATAGCGTTCATTAGCTATAGATTGACTTGAAATTAACATTGCAAAACACATAAAAAATGCTAAAAATAGTTTTGATTTTATACCTGACATAATACACTCCTAAAATTTCTTAAAATAAAATAGCAATTTTGTGGCTTTATTCACCACCATGTAACATAGACGTTTCAAACTATAACTTTATTCCAAAAAAAATAATTTAATTTATTTCTATTAATACGGAATAAATTAAATTATGTTTTCCATAACCATAAACTGGTCACCCGCTAGATATATGATCAGATCGGATGTATAAAAAGCACCAATATTTCCATAGTTTGTTTAGCTTAAGTTAATGTGAAACAGTATGTAACCGGAGCGTACCCCACATAAACCTATGGTACACCCTAGGTTTTGCTGGAATGGTTTAACGCTGAAAATAACGCCCGTGACTAAAAAGATGTCCACCAGAGCGCCCTTATAAAGAACTGCCTATAGCCCAGAAAACTATTTCTGAGTACTTCTGGCGATAAAATTTTCAATGATCTGTTGGGTAATCTGACCTACCTGCATTCCCTCCAGTTTACCAGAGGGACTGAATAACAGCGTTGTCGGTGTGCCGCTTAAAGAGCCGGCACCCAGATGCTCAATGGATTGGGCATCGCCCAGCAACAGGGGAAAGCTGATAAAATTATCTTCGGCAAAACGACT
>JAPVVU010000324.1 GCA_028571885.1 Gammaproteobacteria bacterium
AGTATTTTTATGTATTGCTGCCCGTCACTCAGCATATTGAGTAAAAAGCTGTTAATGATAAGCTCGTTATGATCAATGCTGGCAGTTAAATGATTAGAGATATCAATTTGTTCAGGCAGTGAAGATGTTTTAGTATTTATATCTTTTGATTCAGTGTCAGACAGGGGGGCTGAAATGTAATCTGCGATTTTAAACTCATCGTCCAGATTGATATTACCCTCTAAGGAGCGGGTATTATATTTAATTGCGGCCATCAAACTGCTTTCTACTTTGGGTAAGGCCCGGGATTTAAATAGCCTGGTAAACTCTTTATCTGTCAGTAACCTGATGGCACCAGAAATAATTCCTTCATTGCCATCGTATTGGCCATTGAAATCAATCTCTGCTAACACCTTGTTATTCTGATTGGTGTGAGTGATCTGTAATTCAATACTTTCCGGGTGCAATGGTTCTTGCAGGTAATGGGTTCGACGTTTGTCAAATGGGAAAGAGGCCCATTTATCCGGCTTAGGTAATTGCTTCATGGTTAATTCTGTCGATATAAACTGTTCGGTCTTATCAGGGGTAAATAGAGTCAGATTAAACAATGAATGATGGGCATTGATCGGTGTATCTGCATGCTGCTTCAGGGCTATTGATGCATCAAGTGAAATCCCCTGAATATCGGGTATATCTGGAAGTTCTTCAGCAGTAATTTTTAACACTAGTGGATTATTATTGGTTTCATTAACTGAGTGAGCCGAGAGAGAAACCTGAACCGGACCTGTTGCTGAAGAAGTGTACTCTGCGTGAATATTTAACAAACCGATGTCATAGATAAAGCCGGTATCAAAATAAGGGAATAACCCGTGAAAGAGTAAGGTTGAATCATCCTTGTTTTCAGTGGGTATAGAAGAATCATTGATCTGAATATGATCAAGTATAAATTTATCAATTTTTATGCGCTGACTGAATAAACTGAAGGGTGATATTTCACTATCAAGATGGCTGATGTGAATATCAATCGCCTCGTACTTAAATCTGAGGTTATCAATTTTTATTGAAAATGGACTGATATGAATAGAATCAACACTGGCATTTGAAATCCATGAATTAAGCTGCTTTTCTACAAGATATTTTTGCATGCCGGGAATAAAGAGAGTGGCCGCAATGAATAAAGGCAATAATCCTATGGTTATCAGTAAAAAACCAAGAAAATTTCTCTTTTTAAGCATAATAAACCAGGTCGTTTGAGTGGTAGATGACATAATAAGTCAAATCAAATGATTTTAGTATAGGAATACCCTGATATTTTATTTCCATACAACAAAAAGTAAAGCTTGATAATTGTATGCTACTTACAGCATAGTGCAAATTATTGCACTTATTCACACAAACTTGAGTTATATCACTTGTTATGTGAGAATATAAGTAATTTAATATATTAATAAGATTTCTAAGGTGTTCAATGGGACAAAAAATAGAATATGATCCAGAGGAATGGGATTTTCAGGAAGAAAACGAATTAGTACCCATACGATCTGAAATTTCTCTGCCAGATGATTTTTTTAAGGGATTGCCTGAAACTCGTCAGTCTGATAGTAATGCTGATAGTAATGACTTTGAAATTACGGCATACATTGATGGAGAAACAATCCAGATTAATCATCAAAATACAGACGGTTTACCTGTAAGTCAGGAAGAAGCAGCTTTTAGACGGCAGATTGAAGATCTTTTTGAGCTGCTTGAACTGGAAAAAAAATCAACCAAAACTGATGGTGTTCGGGTGTATCAAACCGATTCCTCACCTTCCAGGCCATGGCGTTTTCATTAATCTGTTGTTAAATTGTTATGATTAATATAAACGCCTAAATTTTTTCTAAATTCAGTAGCATCATCTTTAAATATTAGGGTATAATGCCCGCTCTCTGCTGGTCCCCTCGCAATGATAGACCGTTAACCCAGCCAGATCCGGAAGGAAGCAACTGTAGCGGTCGACTCATGTGCCGGGGTGTGGCTGGCAGAGTCTTTAACTTTTTAAAATAAAGAGTCTTTAACTTGTTTAAAGTGACAAGTCTATAACTCCCCCAATTAAAGTCTTCAGCTCAAAATTCCCAAAAATATCCTTAAAATTTGTAAATATTCAGCGTATTATGTACAAAAAGCCTGTGGTTGCTTATTTTTCTGTCGTTGACTGTCTGAGCGTAGCGAGTTTCAACGTCAGAAAAATAAGTGACCATAGGCTTAACAGTGGTAATTAAGAAATAGACGCTGAATATTTACAAAATTATTTCAATAATAACCTTATTTATGCTATTCGGTAATCATCTGGAGCAGTTTCATAAAATAATGTATACTGAGCCTCGTTAGTAATCATTATCAAATCAAGGCATTATTCAATCTAGGGCTTTTATGAAATACCAGGTTCTGGCTCGCAAGTACCGTCCAAAAACATTTACCTCTATGATGGGGCAGGAGCATGTTCTAAAGGCGCTCAGTAATGCGCTTGAGAGTAAACGGCTTCATCATGCCTATCTCTTTACCGGTACTCGCGGCGTGGGTAAAACAACTGTTGCCAGAGTTCTGGCTAAAGCTCTCAATTGTGAACAGGGGATAAGTGCATCACCCTGTGGCGAATGTGCGGCTTGTCAGGAAATTGATCAGGGACGTTTTATTGATTTAATTGAGGTAGATGCTGCATCACGCACTAAAGTAGAAGATACCAGAGAACTTCTGGATAATGTTCAATATGCACCGACTCGCGGACGCTTCAAAATCTACCTGATTGATGAAGTTCATATGTTGTCGGGACATAGTTTTAACGCCCTGTTAAAGACTCTGGAAGAACCGCCCCCTCATGTTAAGTTTCTATTAGCAACAACCGATCCGCAGAAATTACCGGTAACGATATTATCACGTTGTCTGCAGTTCAATCTTAAGAGTCTGAGCATAGAACAGATTGAACAACAATTAGATCTTATCCTTAATGCTGAAAATATACCTTTTGAAAATAATATCTTAAAACCTCTGGCTATTGCTGCTGATGGTTCTATGCGTGATGCGTTGAGTTTACTTGATCAGGCTATTGCGTACAGTGACGGGAAACCAAATCTGGCAGATATTGAGGCCATGCTGGGGAGTGTTCAAAAAGAACGTATTTTTGAAATATTGACAGCGCTGGCAAATGAAAATGGTCAAACTCTGATCGAACTAAGCCGGCTATTAACAGCCCAGGGAATTGATGTTAATACTATCCTGGCCGATCTTATTAGTACCATGCAGCGAATTGCACTTTGCCAAATGGTGCCTGATGCCATTGATGACAGTCTGGGTGATAAAGCAGCTGTTGAACAAATAGCTCAGCTTATCTCTTGCGAAGACATTCAGTTGTATTATCAAATTGCTTTAAATGGCCGAAAAGATTTACCTTATTCACCTCAGCCGCAGGGTGGATTTGAAATGATTTTATTACGTATGCTGGCCTTTAAACCCATTGCCGGTGGTAACAAACAAGCTGCTCGAAAAGTGGAAAATCATTCTGAGAAAAACTTTTCTCAGAATGATAAAGTAACAGAAAAAAAAACACTTGAACCCACCTCAGCAGTAGCTCCGTCTAAGGCGATAAATAATCAGGACTCTGGTAACATTGGTTTGAGAAAAGAAAGTTCTATTGCAAAACACTCAATCCAGAATAATTCAACCCCGGTTAATTTAAACTCTTTTAACTCAAACTCTTTTAATTCAAAAAGTGGCAACTCAAATCAGGTAGATTATGATCTGCCGCCGATTGATGCCTATGGTCAGGAAAATTTCAATGAGCCTTCAACTGTCCCGTCATATGACTCAATTGCATCTTATGACTCAATAGATAGTGACGATGATGTATCCCTGAGAGAAGAATTTAAGGCTCAAAATAACATGGTGACAAAGTCAGTTACTATGGAACACTCGAGTACTTTGGCGAGTGAAAAACATCATGCAGTCTTAGTTGAGGAAAAAAAGCCATTAGCTGAGAATAAAGCACCTTTAGCTGAGAAAAAAACACCATTAGATGAAAAAAAAGTAGCCTTAGCTGAAAAAAAGG
>JAPVVU010000325.1 GCA_028571885.1 Gammaproteobacteria bacterium
ACCAGTTTAAGTCTGGCTGAATGGATGCACTGGGGTTCTCTGGATAAAGAACGGGATTCAAAGGGCTTTGAACAGGCTTATGATTACTGGCGAATGGGCGGTCTTGATGAAATGCATTATGAATTTACAGCCAATATTGGTGATCAGAGAGATGGCCACCCCATACGGATCGCCGGCAAGGATACTGACTGGTTTTATGACAAAGAATATAAAGTCAGTGTTCAGGGCAGAGAACTGCTATCAAAAACCAAAATCAGAGGCATAGGCCGCAGTGCTTATTATAAATACCATTATCATTGGCTCCCGGATGCCCGATTATTGTATGCTCCCTTTCTGATGAGTGGTGCCAAAGAAGCTGAACGTCCTCCACTTTTCACTGAAGATGAGGATGTTAAAGTTCTGCTGCGCATTGGTGGCGAAAATGGCAGTGATTATTTATGCAGTCATCGAGGATTCTATCAATTATCTGCAAAGGACAATAATAAGCAATATGGCATACGCCTTCACTCACCCAATCTTTTAACCGTCAATCAGTTTGACTGGAACACATCGGTTGAATTTATCTTTCTGGTGACTGCCGATGAAATTGATTCAGATGGTTATCAGGCTCAAAATTATAACTGGCAGAGCATCCCTTATTCAGTACAAATGAAAGAATTTTCAGGCAGTGATACCAATGGCCCTGCCTTATCGGGAAAACTATCCTATCTTGGTATCCTGAACAACAACAGAAAAAGTGATAAAGAACGTTTTGAAATTGATAACCAGAAAAAAACGATCCCTCCTGAACTACAGCCGCTAGTGGATATATTAAGTAAGAGAGATAACTGTTCACATGCACTTTCAGGTTTTCACGAAGGTGGTATATTTTCTGATAAACGCTATGTTTTTGCCGCCTATTATAAGTGCCGGTATGAATCCTTAACGGGGCAGCTGATCAATAGTCTACGACCATTCAGCCGGCATGATTCCAGCTTTAATAGTGAACGGGTTGCTCTGGATGATAATGAAACAACTGAAGGTTCTTATTTTAGAATCGGACTGTCAGACTTTATTGCCGGCGGACAAAATATCAGCTCTGGATTAATTTCAATAAAAAATGGTGATGAATTTGTGGGTCAGGACGTTGAATTTCGCATTCGCTCCCCTAAAGATCTATTGAACGCACCCTGGACAGCGCTGCCGCCTGATGCGGAGCAAAAAATTGAGCAGGCAAAGGTGCTTGATAAAGAGACCTTATTGACCAACTGGGTTAATAAATCGTCAGATGAAAAAAAGAAGGCCGTGAAATTCTGGATTGAAGAAGATACCGGTACGTTAAAACAGATAGCAACCCGAGTCTTTCGCTAATCAAATATTTAAAAAAAACAGCAATAAACGGATGGGTACTAATTAACATTTAGAATGTGATATAAAATAAATTAAAGGGGAAAATCCCGCCTCTTTAATTTATTTTATGTGGATTTTATTGTAAGTGATATTCACCAGCGATTTCATTATAGGTAAATGTTTCACGTCCTTTCATTCTTTGTGCCGCAGCAGGATTGCTGTCCATATATTGATTTACGTCGCTAACGTTAGCAATGTTAGCTTGCTGGAAGTCAGCCGGGTTGACATATTGTTCATATTCAGCACTCCAGACGGAATTTTTATTTGCATCATCGCTATAACTTATTATACCTGTTGGTGTGCTGCTTTGATGATTCACTTCACTGTAAATGTTTGATGACTCTTCATAAATAAGGCTTGATAAAGAATTGTCAGCCTGAACGCTGCCAGTGAATGTGATTGAAGCGAAAAAAGCAGTAGTTAATAATTTGTTGAAAGTTTTCATTGTTATATTTCCTTGTGTGTTGTCTTAAGTGTGAGTTGTCTTAATATTTTTATTAAGTATGGGTTTAGTTTAAAGGAGATATTTTTTATATCTGCTCGTATTGATACGTGAAAAACTTCGGATCATACGTAATAAGCTTGTAATGGATAAAGTCTAATATTATGGGAATAGCCGCTTTTACCTTCCCCTTTCCAACTATTGGGTGGCTAAAAGCCGAATGATGGGATGAACATTCACCAGAGCCTATTTTGTTCTTTTAGAATGCTTAAAAATAGATTATAATTATCTGTTATCTAATTAACTTTCACCTGGAGGGTCTTTCCCTTATGCGAATCGTTGAAGAAGCACTGACCTTTGATGATGTTTTACTCATTCCCGCCTTTTCTGAAGTCTTGCCCAAAGGCGTCACACTGACGACTAAATTAACCAGAGATATTGTACTGAATATCCCTATGGTTTCAGCAGCAATGGATACTGTGACAGAACACCGCATGGCAATTGCAATGGCACAACAGGGCGGTATTGGTATTATTCATAAAAATATGACCATAGCAGAGCAGGCCAAGGAAGTCTCCCGGGTTAAAAAGCATGAAAGTGGCGTGGTGACAGATCCGATCACGGTTTCCCCCGATACAAGCATTCGTGATGTGATGGAATTGACCAGACGCAAGAAAATTTCCGGTGTGCCTGTTGTTGTCGGTGATGATTTGGTGGGTATTGTAACCAGTCGTGATTTGCGTTTTGAAACCCATCTGGATGGCGCTATCAGTACTATTATGACGCCTAAGGAGAGCCTGGTCACTGTTGGCGAAGGCGCAGAAAAGCAAGATGTGCTGTCTCTGCTGCACGAAAATCGTATTGAAAAAGTACTGGTGGTCAATGATGCTTTTCAGTTACGCGGTATGGTTACTGTTAAAGATATGCAGAAAGCCACTGATTATCCTTATGCCTGCAAAGATGACCAGGGGCGTTTGCGCGTTGGTGCTGCAGTGGGTGTGGGCGCCGAAACTGATGAACGTATTGCAGCGCTTGCTGAAGCTGGCGTTGATGTTATTGTTGTTGATACTGCTCACGGTCATTCAATTGGTGTGATTGATCGCGTTGCCTGGGTAAAGAAGAATTTTCCACAGGTACAGGTGATTGGCGGTAATATTGCCACAGCGGCGGCGGCCAGAGCATTAGTGGATGCGGGTGCTGATGCGGTTAAAGTCGGTATTGGTCCCGGTTCAATCTGTACCACTCGAATTGTTGCCGGTGTTGGTGTACCCCAGATCACAGCAATCAGCAATGTTGCCAAAGAACTTGAAGGGACTGGTGTGCCTCTGATTGGTGATGGTGGTATTCGTTTCTCCGGTGACTTTTCCAAGGCTATCGTAGCAGGTGCTTCCTGCTGTATGTTCGGTAGTATTTTTGCTGGTACCGAAGAAGCGCCTGGAGAAATAGAACTTTTTCAGGGACGCTCATACAAGTCTTATCGTGGTATGGGGTCTATGGGCGCTATGTCACAGCAGCAGGGCTCCAGTGACCGCTATTTTCAGGAAAGCAGTGATGCCGATAAATTAGTGCCCGAAGGTATTGAAGGTCGCGTTCCTTTTAAAGGCGCTATGCAGCCGGTGATACATCAGATGCTGGGCGGTCTTCGTTCATCAATGGGCTATACGGGTTGTGCTGATATTGAAAGCATGCGCAGCAAGCCGGAATTTGTTCGTGTGACCAGTGCAGGAATGGTTGAAAGTCATGTTCATGATGTCACTATCACCAAAGAAGCACCGAATTACAGAACTTAAATCGTCTTTATAAAAGCACTTTATGAAAAAGAATGAAGGTCGGTTACTTAAATTGAGTAGTCGGCCTTCTTTTGTTTTACAGCAGCAGCATAAAGCTCATTCTATCAACAGGAAAACACATGACACAAAATATTCATGACCACCGTATTCTTATTTTAGATTTTGGTTCTCAATATACTCAGTTAATTGCCCGTCGTGTCCGTGAGGCTGGTGTGTATTGTGAAATTCACCCGTCGAATTATGATGCAGATTCTATTCGTGCCTTTTCTGCCAAAGGTATTATTCTCTCTGGTGGTCCGGAAACCGTTACAGCAACTGATACGCCCAGAGCATCAGATGTTGTTTTTGAAATGGGTGTGCCGGTATTGGGTATTTGTTATGGCATGCAGACCATGGCCGAGCAATTGGGCGGCAAGGTAGAAAATGCTGATCATCATGA
>JAPVVU010000326.1 GCA_028571885.1 Gammaproteobacteria bacterium
GGAAAAACAAGTGTTTTATCATATTGATCAATATTCGGCTAATAACCTAGTATTTTTGTGGGCTATCCTATAGTGGCTTAATCTTTAAAGCAAGTAAATTTTTAGTTTGGCTAAAGCCTTATTATTTCAATTTGGCAAAAGCTTCTGCCATTGCATTATTTGTTGGTGGAGCCTGGGTGGCTTTTTGCTTTTGGCGTCTGTTTTCTTTAGAATGCTGTGCTGCTTCTCTCATTGCTTTTGGTGCAGCTTCCATCTTGTCATTGAGTCGCATGGTTAATGCAATTCTATTTCGTTTTAAGTCTACTTCAACGACCTTTGCTTTAACCACATCACCTGCTTTGACGATCTCTCTTGGATCTTTAACAAATTTATTTGCTAATTGAGAAATATGAACCAGGCCATCCTGGTGAACGCCGATATCAACAAAAGCACCGAAATTGGTTACATTGGTGACGACACCTTCCAAAATCATACCGGGTTTAAGATCTTTAGGTTGTTCAACACCTTCTTTAAATTCAGCTGTTTTAAATTCAGGCCTTGGATCGCGACCTGGTTTTTCAAGTTCTTTAATAATATCTCTGACAGTAGGTTCACCAAATTTTTCATCTGTAAATTCAGCAGGATTTAAGGAATGAAGAAAACTTGAATCACCAATCAACTGACGTATATCACAATTTTTACTGCTTAGAATTTTTTCAACAAGAGGATAAGCTTCAGGATGCACAGCTGAATTATCCAATGGATTATCGCCATTCATCACCCGTAAAAAACCTGCTGACTGCTCAAACGCTTTTTCACCCAATCGACTAACCTTAAGCAGTTCACGTCTATTTTTAAAGGCACCATGTTCTTCCCGGTAAGTGACAATGTTTGCGGCTAATGTTCGGCTTAATCCTGAAACTTGCGTTAATAAAGGAATGGATGCTGTATTCAAATCGACCCCCACACCATTCACGCAGTCTTCAACGATGTTTACCAGTTTTTTGGTGAGTTGAGTCTGGCTGACATCATGTTGATATTGACCCACGCCAATAGCTTTGGGATCAATTTTTACCAATTCCGCCAGAGGATCCTGTAAACGTCGAGCTATAGATACAGCACCACGTATCGATACATCAAGATCCGGGAATTCCTTAGAGGCCAGTTCTGAGGCCGAATAAACAGAAGCACCTGCTTCAGAAACAACAATTTTATTCATTCTAAGTTTCGGGTATTGTTTAATGAGATCTGCCGCAAGTTTGTCTGTTTCTCGTGAGGCTGTGCCATTACCAATACTTATCAGGTTGGCATTATATTTCTCTGCTAATGCTCCAAGAATATGGATGGCTTGATCCCACTGATTTTTGGGCGCATGAGGATAGATAGTGGCATGATCCAGATACTTACCTGTTTCATCAACCACGACTACTTTTACTCCGGTACGTAAACCTGGATCAAGCCCAATAGTCACTTTTTGACCCGCAGGGGCCGCTAATAACAAATCACTTAAATTTTTTCCAAAAACATCAATTGCACCTTCATCGGCATGTTCTCTCAAGCGTTTTTTTAAATCCATATCAAGTGATGTTTTAATCTTAATTCGCCAGGTCCACTTAACCGCTTCTAATAACCATTTATCCGCTGCCCTACCCTGATCTTCAATGCCAAAATGATGAGCAATTTTGTGTTCCATTATTGATAGAGCCTGATGCGATGAACCAGGATTTGAAGCGCTGTTCAGAAGCGTTTGCTGATCATCGTTAAGTTCAGTATTAATGGTGAGAAAGCCTTCTTTTCTACCTCTAAATAAAGCCAGAATTCTGTGTGAAGGCATTTCTTCAAGTTTCTCACTTGCAGCAAAATAATCGGAAAATTTATTACCCGCCTCTTCCTGACCTTCGACTACTCTGGAAACCAAAAGCCCATTGTCCCACAGATCTTCACGCAGCCGACCAACTAATTCAGGATTTTCAGCAAATCGTTCCATGAGGATCTGTTTGGCACCATCAAGGGCATCTTTAACCGTTTCAATATTATTATTATCACCCGTGTTTTTATCATGTAAGTTAAGAAAATTTTCTGCATAGATCTCAGGAACAAGAGATGCATCCCTGAGCAAAGAATCAGCCAGTGGTTCAAGTCCAGCTTCACGAGCAATTTGTGCCTTGGTTCTACGCTTAACCATATAGGGTTTATACAAATCTTCCAGACGTGTCTTCGTTTCGGCAAGCAATAGTGCTGCCTTCAGTTCAGGTGTTAATTTACCTTGTTCCTGAATTGTCTTAATAATGACATCACGGCGGTCATCTAATTCACGTAGATAGCTCAGGCGCTCATCCAGCAATCTCAGCTGAATATCATCAAGACCTCCCGTCACTTCCTTACGATAACGTGCGACAAAAGGCACCGTATCACCACCATCAAGCAATGTGATAGTTGCATCTACCTGTGATTGATTGACATTAAGTTCTTCAGAAATTCTTTGGGCAATTGGTTTGAGCATACGAAATTTTTTCCACGTTCATTTTAAAAAGAGTGTTTTAAAAAATGAACAATATTACCCTGATTAAAAAAAAAGACCACTTCTTTTTTAAAGAAGTGGCCTTTTAATATGTTGGTATGTTTTTAAGTTAGTATGTTTTAGATTCCAGGCTTATAACATACAGACTTATTAACTTATTAACTTATTAACCTATTAACTTACTAACTTATTATTTCAACTCACTGAAGAGCAATATAAACCGCCAGAGCAGACAGTATACCAACCCCGGAAGCAATGATGGCTGCGTAAGTAATACGTCGGGCCATTTTCTCATTCGATTCATTAATAGCATCTGTTACCATCATCATAGATTCATGAGCAACCATGCTGGCGGTTTCTTTTGCCGCATCAATAGCTTTTGATGTCGAGGAAAGACGAGCAACACTCTTAATTTCTTCTAATGTTTGCGGGTCAATTTTGCTAATACTCTTGGTATTGTCAATGCCATCAAGTTTTGATGCCAGTTCTGCCATTGAGCCCTCAATCTGAGCTGATATTTTATTTGAATATGAATTAATTCGAATATCAAATATTTTTTCTGAAATGTGTTCTGCTTTATCTTCATCACACAGCTTGAGTTCATTGCGAAACTTGGATAATTGCTGAGCCATGGTTCCAATAACCTGGTAACGAACAGCTGCTGCAACAGCAGCTTCTGCCGTTTTTCTAACCATTTTTTCAATGTCTTCGGTAGAAATCTGGTGCGCATCATTAGAAGCGCTCTGACCTGTCTGAATTTGTCCAAATGGAATTTCGGGTAAATCATTAAGCTTACGAACAACAGCATTAAGGCTATCAGGTGATGCAGGTTTAGGCAGGATATCCATCACCCCATGAGAGATGACATTTTTTTCATATTCTTCACCATCTTGTGAAGTATACATAACCACGGGAATAACGGCAGTCTGGGGATTAGTTTTTATTTTCTCAACAGTCTCAAGACCATTCAGTCCTGGCATCATATGATCCATAAAAATAGCATCAGGAGAATTATTTTTTAAATAAACAAGTGCGTCTTCTCCTGATTCAGCCAAGTCAGCTGTCAGATTAATTTTACCTAACATCTTACGTAACATGAACCGCGCTGACTTTGAATCATCTACAACCAGTACGTGTTTTACAGTCATACCCATTACCCTATCTTAACCTTAAATAAATCTAATGACAGTCAATAATTTATGTCAAAAATTAAAAACGTGAAAACTCAATAAAATCGAAAGGAAATTTAAAGAAATTAATAACTTACAAACTTTTCTTTATTATCCTGTCTTTTTTTAATTATTCTTATCAATTCTAGTAAAAAAAATAAAAAATACAATAATTTAAGAGAATTATCTACCACCAGCCGACAAGTGGTCACTATTTCAAGACCCAATGGTAATGTTTTAAGAGAATTTTATCTCGTATATCTTTGTTAAATAAAAACTTATCTCAAAATAATGCAAGTTTTTATATATTATTAATCAGTTTGGTTAATTTATAGTTAATTTGTAACTATTCAGCATATTATTTATAAAGAGCC
>JAPVVU010000327.1 GCA_028571885.1 Gammaproteobacteria bacterium
CTAAGTCAAAATGCCTCGCTGCGCCCCGGAGGAAGTGCCCTTGGGGTGCATTTCCAAGTATCACGGGTATATTGATGTATAGCGAGAAAGTGTATTTGCTGCATAAACGGCAGCTGTACTCTTCCCGGAAGTCAGTCCGGGTGACTTTCGCCAACGGCCGGGTTATTTACTTCTCCGTGCTGAGTAGTTACATTTTATTTTGTCTTTATCCAGGGCAAAACACTGGCGATATTATCAAAACTTAATTTAGACAATAATGAACTGGATTCGTCTTCCTCCGGCATCTGCTTGAGCATTTCCAGTAATTCATCACAAGTCTGAGGTCGTAAGCGCTGATCAGGCTCCATTGACCAGTCAATGGCTTCTAAAATTACTTTGCTGTATTTTCTTTTAAAGGCATTGACCGCAGGTTTCATCGGATCGTTATCTTTACGTTTGTTTGCTGATGGCGGCGGTGTACCTTCGATGCAGCTGCGCATTGTTGCACCAATGGCATAAATATCGGTCCATGCCCCCATATAGCCGCGTTCTGTTATCTGTTCAATGGGTGCAAAGCCTGCAGTGGCAACAATACGGGCCTCATACAGGCGGGTTTTAGTTTTTTCTCTGACCGCACCAAAATCTAATAACAAAGGCCTGCCGCCCTGACGCAAGTGAATATTGCTGGGTTTTATATCCAGGTGCAGTAACCCTTTATCATGCAAAAGCTTTACCCCGGATAATAATTGAGGAAATACCTTTCTCAGCAGTTTTTCACTGAGTCTACCTTTATGTTTACGAATATAATCCTGCAGATTAACCCCTTTTTCATCTTTCATAACCATATAGGCGGTACCATTGGTTTGAAAGAAGTTGGTTACATCGACAATATTGGGGTGTTTGAGAGTGGCAAGCGTGCTGGCTTCCTGAAAAAACAGTTTACGCCCTTTGTTATAGGATTCCGGAAAAGAAGGATCCAGGCTGGTCACATCGGTATCATTGATACGAACCGCGAGCTTTTTGGGCATAAATTCTTTGATAATAACAGTTTGAGCGTTATCAGAACTTAAATGCGCATTATAAACGATGCTGAATCCACCCCCGCCCAGCACACTGTCAATAATGTACTCATCAACCTGGGTACCATTAGGTAGAGGGGCTATATTATGCGCCATTAATCTTTAATATTCCTGTTAACTTCTATCTGATTTAAAATCTTATAATTATCCTATACCACTTATACAAGAAGTATAGTTAGATAAACGTAGAAATTCTATCGACTATGCTACAATCATTAACGAAAATCAAACATCCAAGGAGTTTCTATGGTTAAAAGTATGACAGCTTACGCCCGACAGGAAGAAAAGCTGCCCTGGGGTTCTATAGCCATTGAATTACGCAGTGTTAACCATCGTTTTTTAGAAATGAGTATAAAAATGCCTGATGAGTTAAGGGCATTAGAAATGAAAATCAGGGATAGAGTTAAGGCAAAATTAAAACGCGGTAAACTGGACTTGCTTATCTGTTTGACAGTCCAGCAGGAAGGGGCTCAGCAAATCGGCTTTAATCATGAACTGGCGGATCAGCTTGCTAAGACTCTGCATGATATTGATAAACTGATTTACAATGCCGCGCCGGTTAATGCGATTGATATTTTGAGCTGGCCGGGTGTTATGGACAGTCGGAATGTTGATCAGCAGGCAATAAGTGAAGCCCTATTGCCTTTACTGGATACCGCGCTTGAAGAATTACTGGAAGGTAAAAAAAGAGAAGGCAATGCTCTGCAGCAGATGATCGTGCAGCGCTCGAATGATATGCGTACAGTGATAGCCATGGTGAGAAATAAAATGCCTGAAATTTTGCAGGCTCAGCGAGAGCGTCTGGAAGAAAAGCTGCAGAACATGAAGGTTGCTTTTTCTTCTGAAGTAGATAATTACCGCCTTGAGCAGGAAATGGTTTTTATTGCTCAAAAAGCGGATGTGGCAGAAGAAATGGATCGTCTGGATACGCACCTTGATGAAATTAACCGTACGATGACTCACACCGCAAAAACAGATGAAGCAATAGGCAGACGTCTGGACTTCCTTATGCAGGAGCTTAACCGGGAAGCAAATACTTTAGGTTCTAAATCCATTTCAAATGCAACGACTCAGGCATCTGTTGAGCTGAAGGTGCTGATTGAACAAATGCGTGAACAGATACAGAATATAGAATAGGGTTTCAGGTGAATTCAGATTGTTTTATAAGTAAATAAAATCAATTGGTTAAATGAAAGTTGTGTAACTTCTCAATAACTGAGGGTAAAAAACCAGACACAGCTTCTGAGATAGATTATAGTATAAGGGTGAAAAATAAATATCAACTTCCCCCAATTCCCGAAGCAGAGCGTACACCTCTTGTTGAAGCATTGCTATTAATTATAGAACAACAAGCTCAAACGATTCAAAAATTGGAAGAAGGTATTCAACACCTTCGAGATGAAGTTGCCGTACTCAAGGGTGAGAAAAAACGTCCTGAATTTAAGGCCAGTAAGTTGGATAAGGAAACTAATCCAGATGATGGCGATGAAAGTGATGGAGATGATAAAAAACCAAAGAAACGTCCTGGTTCCAGCAAACGGAGAAAGACTCAGACACTTACAATCCATCATGAAGAAACAATACAACCTGAAGGTATCTTGCCTGATAATGCAACCTTCAAGGGTTATCGGGATTACACGGTTCAGGATTTAAAAATAAGTCCCTATAATACCCGCTATCATTTAGCCATATGGGAAACACCTGATGGCAAAACATATTCCGGTCGTCCTCCCAGTGGTGGTCATTTTGGTGGCACGATAAAATCTTACATTCTCTATCAATATCATCATTGCCAGGTCACTCAACCTTTATTACTTGAACAGTTACGTGAATGGAATATTGATATCTCATCCGGTCAAATCAATAATATTTTATTAAAAGAGAAAGAAGAAGAGTTCATTCAGGAGAAAGAAGAGCTTCTGAGCACGGCTCTTGAAGTGTCTGATTATATAACGGTTGATGATTCAGGGGCACGCCATAAAGGTAAAAATGGTTACGTCACTCATATTGGCAATCAACACTTTGCCTGGTTCAAAAGTACCGCATCGAAGAGTCGAATTAATTTTTTAAAATTATTACGTGCAGGACAAACTGAGTATCATTTGTCTGATGAATCTTATTTGTATATGACGCAAGCCAAATTGCCCAATAAGATGCTCACCAGGCTGCAAGAACACTCTGAAAACATTTTTCAAGATGAAGACAGTTGGGAAGCTCATTTAGACTGTCTGGGTTTTAAGCGACCTAAGCATCGACGCATTGCCACTGAAGGTGCTCTCATTGGTAGTTTATTAGAGCATGGATTTCGTCAGGATATCGTTATTGTGAGTGATGATGCCGGACAATTTAATGTTTTTTTACATGCTTTGTGTTGGGTGCATACCGAACGTCTGATCCATAAACTGATCCCATTGAACGACCAGCATCGTATTGAAATCCAAATGATCCGAGATCAAATCTGGACTCTTTATCGTGATTTGAAAGTTTATCAAAAATCCCCTTCATCAGAGCAAAAAAATGAGTTAGATGCTCGTTTTGATACTATTTTTAATCAAAAAACATCTTATGAAACACTCAATCAATTACTCAAACGAATCAATCGAAACAAGCAAGAGCTTTTAGTTGTTCTACAACGACCAGAGAGCCCACTGCATACGAATGGAAGCGAAACAGATATTCGTGATTATGTGAAAAAGAAAAAAGTCAGTGGTGGGACAAGAAGTGATGATGGGCGGCGATGTAGGGACACATTTGCCAGCTTAAAGAAAACCTGTAGAAAATTGAAAATTTCATTCTGGGAATTTCTCAATGATCGGGTATCGAAAGTTAATTCTATTCCGCCACTCGCTGAAATAGTTCGACAAAAAATGGGCAATAAAACAGCATAACCCACACTTATTGAGAAGTTACTTTTCTTGTTTGTAAGGGTATGATATTACTTAAGAAAAAAACAGAGCGTGTAGGCGCGTAAACGC
>JAPVVU010000328.1 GCA_028571885.1 Gammaproteobacteria bacterium
AAGCCATTAGACAAAAAATGATATTAAGCAGAATAAAAAAATCCATTTATGCCAGCCGTTATATTCAGTACATTCATTATGTTCTGTTGATGCTCTGCGGCCTGTTAGTTTTTCCATCTGCACAAGCCTCATATGAAGACCCCATTACAACAATAACACAGCAGGCAAAACAAGGTGATTTAGCCGCCCAGATTGAACTGGCGACTGCCTATGAGCATGGTGAAGGCATAACAAAGAATCCTCAAAAAGCCGTTAAATGGTATTGCAAAGCTGCAGTAAAAGGCTCAGTTGATGCGCAAAGAAACCTGGCCTGGATGTTTCTTAACGCCCGTGGTATTGAAAAAAATGAAGCGCTGGCTGTTCGCTGGTTTAAAGCTGCAGCTAAATCGGGGGACCAGTATTCCCAACAAATGCTGTCCAGACTGAATGCAGATTTACAGACAAAGAAAAGTGTCTGCGTGGTATTACCTACCCCTTACTGGGAAACAAAAAAGTGTTCTAAATCCTGTAAAAAAGTAGTGAAAATTGTTCATGACATCGCACCCGGCTATAACATGGAGCCGCGATTAATTCTGGCGCTGATTCATCAGGAGTCAAATTTCAAAATCAAAGCCCGCTCGCATAAGGGCGCCATTGGATTAATGCAGTTAATGCCCGAAACAGCAAAACGTTTTGGGGTGAAAAACATCTGGGATCCTGAGCAAAACATTAAAGGAGGGACCCGCTACCTTGTCTGGCTGTTAAAGCGTTATCAGGGCAATGTTACCTTAACGCTTGCAGGTTACAATGCAGGGGAAAACGCTGTGGCGCGTTATAAAGGTATTCCCCCTTACAAAGAAACTCAAAATTATGTTAAACGTATCATGAAAGTCTATGGTAAAAGCCATCATCCTTATGAAAAAAGCGTAACTATGATCACAAAACAGATCACAAAATAGATCACAAAATAGTAATACCCCCTATCCTCTCCCAAAACTTAACTTGAATAATTAGTCAAAAGTCTTTATGCTCTGCCTCGATTCCTATTCGATGGAAGAAAATGGAATTTAAATCCCTTGTGTTAAGCAAGTGTTTAGTCAGGGATGAATAAGCAATTGAATAACAAAGGAATGACAAAGGAATTTTATAAATGGAATTAACAAATTCAGGATATCACTATACAATTACCCTGCAGAATAATTTTAAAATGAGTGAATGCATTAACTTTCGCAAGGCTTATGAACAGATCCCTGCCGATGCTTCTTTAACACTGGATTTTCATAGTGTAAAAGATATTGACAGTTCATGTGTCGTCATGCTCATGTCACTTTATCAATATTTTGAGGACGCCGAAAAAGTGCAAATCATTAATTGCAGGTCTGACATTTCTAAAGTCTTTTCTAACACTTATATTTGCGGCTGGTTACATTAATTTTACCCATGAAAACTCATTTTAAACACCCTATTACTGTTATTTATCATGGCAATTGTCCTGATGGCTTTGCTTCAGCACTTGCCGCACAATTGTTTTTTAAACAGCAGGACGACTACAAGTCCTTTAAAGACAACATCATTTTTCACAAAGGCATGCATGGTACAACACCACCCGACTGTCAGGGCAGAGAAGTCTATATTGTTGACTTCAGCTATAAACGTGAAGCGATAAAGACACTCTGCCGGCAAGCCGTTAAAGTGACCATAATCGATCATCACATCAGCGCTTTAAACGATCTTAAAGGTTTAGAGCAGGAGCATGATAATCTGCACATGAATTTCGACATGAGCCAATCCGGTGCCGTGCTCACCTGGAAATTCTTTCATCAAACAGCTGTGCCGAAATTGCTCCAGCATATTCAAGATAATGATTTATGGCAATTTAAGCTGAAAAATACCCATACAATTATTTTAGCGATCATGTCGTATCCAATGAAATTAAAACTTTGGACCAGCTGGCTCAATGATGACAATACTCTGGAAGTATTACATAAAGAAGGACTGATACTCGAACGCCAGGCTAATCGTCAGATAAAGCGTTACAAAAAGGCTGCACGCCTGGGCAAAGTCGCCGGTTATATTGTGCCTGTGGTTAATGCCCCAAGCAGTATCGGCAGTGAATTGTTACATCAGTTATCAGATGGTTATCCTTTTGCTGTTGCCTATGAAGATAAATCTGAACGACGCGTCTGGCAGCTGCGCTCAGGTGGAGAAAAAGCCATTGATGTATCACTCATTGCTCAGCAATTTGGCGGCGGTGGTCATAAAAATGCCAGTGGTTTCAGTACCGGCAGCTTTACTATCGAACTTTTAGCTGAAAAAAGTTAATTGCAGCGCTAATATCCTTCAATAAAAGACTCCCTCTCACCGACGTGAGAGGGACATTAAAATGGGCTAAGGACTCTAAATAACTGTTCCTACATAGTGCATACTGAGTATCAGAGCCTGTCATTTATTATTGGGCGATTTGACGCAGTCCGAGCACAATAATAAATGACAGGCTCTGATGCAGTTGTTAAATAAAGAATTTTCACTATTTCCCCTCATGGGGCCTACTTTTGGTGGAACACTTATTTAGTTGGCCAAAGGCTTAAATTTGCTAATGGCTTAAGTTGGCCAATGGCTTAAGACAGTTTTTGATCAATTTTTGTCATCAATTGCTTCATCTCGTTTAGCTCTCCCTGTAATAATTTTATTTCATGCTGGTAAACTAATTCTTTGGCTGTTTCCGGCCTGCTTTTTTCATCCCCGTTCGCTTCAGACTGTGTATTTTCACTGCCTTTGATAGTAAAAATCGCATCCACGACCAGACCAATAAACAGATTTACCATAATAAATGTCACGATTAATATATAGATCACAAAAAAGATCCAGGCATAAGGATGTGTTTCCATTATTGGTCTTGCAATGCCCATCGACCAGCTTTCCAGAGTCATAATCTGGAATAATGTGAACATTGACTCACCTAAACTGCCAAACCACTGAGGAAAGGTCATACTGAACAAATTAGTCGCAATAATGGCAAAGACATAGAAAAAGAGCAGCAAGACCAGGGAAACAGAAGCCATTCCAGGGATCACACTCAATATCGCTGAAATAATTAAACGCATCTGCGGCACGATGGTTAATAATCTAAATAAACGCAGTACCCTGAGAACCCGTAAAATAGAAAGTCCTTCATTGGCTGGAATAAGTGAAATTGAAACCACAAAAAAATCAAACAGACTCCAGGGATCTTTAAAAAACTGCTGGCGATGGATATAGATCCGCATTGTGATCTCAAGCGTAAAGACAGCGATAATAATATTATCCATATTATGAATGAGCACACCATAGTCATTCATAAAATCTCTGGATGTTGCCAACCCCAGAGTTATACCATTGAAAATAATCAAAAAAGTAATAAAGTGTTGAAAAGACTTAGCTTCAATAAATTTTTTTATCGTGTTTTTCATGCATTTAAGTCAAATAATTAAAAACGCAGATTGTAACCTAAAACAGGGCAATCCCCTACTTTAGTCTTGCTGATCTTTAATCAATAAATCTTATTCACACTCTCTATTTAAATCATGATTTTAATCAATGCGCTCCAACGTCAAATAAGATAAATTTCAGACTATGTTCTTATGTGCTGTTTTTAAAAACTTTTATAACTTTTAGGATTCAATGTGTTAAATAGTCTAAAAGCCATCAGCCTCGGTGTGCTGACCATTTTTATTTTAGGGCTGGTCAATCAACTGGTTCTTATTATGTCTGCAGTGGGCTACAACTCACTGGTAAAAATATCCCCTGTTTTTTTACCATGGACTCAGGAATTTACCTATATTTTAGCCGGCATAGGATTTTTTATTGTCATGGCGTGCGGTGGTCTGGTCACCGCAAGGGCCGCACTGCATCAGCCTTATTTAAAGGCTGTTATTGCTTCAATTCTAGGCAGTAGTATTTCACTCTATTTATCACTTAAAGATGAAATTTTTACCCCTATCGCCCTTTTCTTTGTCCTGTTTGGTCTTATTTCTTCTGTTATTGG
>JAPVVU010000329.1 GCA_028571885.1 Gammaproteobacteria bacterium
CTCATGGTGAAGTGGTCGTGGTTAATGATAAGTTTGGTATTCGTTTAACCGATGTCATTAGTCCAGTTGAACGAATTAAGAAGCTTAAGTGATATTGATGGCGATTAGTTTATTAAAAAATAGTGTGTTAAATAAAGAGAAAATAAAGTCATTATCCTTGATCTGCATTTCCTCAGTTCTACTATTTTTTTTCTCATCTATTTATGCTGTTCAAAATTCAAATATGCAAACCCTGGATGCACAAAATTTGAATACACAAAAGTTGAACACAGAGAACAGTGAAATAAAGCAGAAAAATTTTCTTCAGGATACTATGCTTCAGGAGGCCGGGACTCAAGATACTCAGGCCCCAACTCAAAATGTTGCGCAAGAAAAACAAGTATCTGATAATTTATCAGATGAGAAAAAAAATTATTCATTTTTGTCCAGTCAGACCTTTTCCAATGTAACAAATAATACAAAAAAAAAAGAGCCGTCTACAAATACTGATGCGTTAAGTGTTTCTTTAGGGCTCATTTTTATTCTTATATTAATTTTTTCTCTGGCCTGGTTTATAAAAAAAATGGGTTATAGCAATTTAACAGGACAGGGACAATTAAAAATAATAGCAACGCTGAATCTAGGGCAAAAGGAAAAAATTGCGCTGATTCAAGTCGGCAAACAGCAATTAGTTGTGGGCATAACTCCGACACAGATTAATACATTGCATGTTCTGGATGAATTACTTATTGAAACAGCCGTTGATGAAATGGACGTTCAAGCAAAAGATAAAAGGGGTATAATTAAAGAGACTCCCTTTGCTAATAAATTATCTGAGTTTTTAAGTAACAAGAAATAAATACAAAATAATGCCTGATATTTTGCCTCAGGTTTAACTTTTTATCATAATTAATTCTCTTAGTTAGGTGAAGTCTTCTAATGGAAAAAACTCAACCCGCTCACTCTGCTCATAGTTATTGTATATCATTATTAATGCTATTGTTGATTTTCCTTCCAGGCCTTACTTTTGGCGCGCCTGGCCTGGATGTACTCACAGTTAGCACGGGTGCAGGTGGTGAACAAAACTGGTCAGTAACCATTCAGGCTCTGGTCCTGATGACAGTGATTACGTTACTGCCATCTATGCTGCTTATGATGACCTCTTTTACCCGCATCATTATCGTTTTGGCTATTGTTCGCCAGGCAACAGGCTTAATGCAGGCCCCTCCCGCTCAAGTCTTAGTAGGTCTGGGCATATTTTTGACCATGTTTATTATGGCACCGGTATTTGACCGTATGTATAATGATGGCTTTAAGCCCTATCTGGACGAACAAATTGGTATAGAAACAGCGCTTAAACGGGCTTCGCTTCCTTTGCATGAATTTATGCTGGCACAAACTCGAGAGAAAGATTTGACTATGTTTTCAGAGATCGCCAAAAAAGGACCCTATCAAAGTCCGGCAGATGTGCCGTTTACTGTGCTGATTCCATCATTTGTCACCAGTGAATTAAAGACTGCATTTACTATAGGCTTTTTGATCTTTATTCCTTTTTTGATTATCGATTTGGTAGTTGCCAGTGTGCTGATGTCAATGGGCATGATGATGCTGTCACCTCTCATTGTCTCAATGCCCTTTAAGTTGATGCTGTTCGTTTTGGTTGATGGCTGGTCAATGATAATGGGTACATTGGCATCGAGTTATTATATTTAGGAGGGAGTACATTATGACACCTGAATCGGTTTTAGATATTTTACAAAGTGCAATTTATCTTATTATTATTTTGTTACTGATTATCTTAATACCGGCATTGGTTGTGGGTTTATTGGTCAGCATGTTTCAAGCTGTGACTTCGATAAATGAACAAACAATGACTTTTATTCCCAAACTTTTAGTTACGTTTGCTGTATTGATGTATGCTGGTCCCTATATGTTGGGACGTTTGATGGAATATATGAATCAAATGTTTATTAATATTCCGCTGTATTTAAGCGGGGGCTAACATGTTTAGCACAGCTGAAATAACGGCATTTATTGGCGCCTATATCTGGCCTTTTATTCGCATCAGTGCCATGATGATGACGGCTCCGATTTTTTCAGCTCAGTCTATCCCTGTACGCTATCGTATTGCTATTGCATTTGTAATTACACTGCTTGTTGTTCCCATTTTACCTCCCTTACCACTAGTTGATTTCATCAGTGGGGAAGCACTCCTTATTGCCATTCATCAAGTTATTATTGGTGCTATTATGGGCTTTGCACTGCAGTTGGCCTTTAATTTGTTTGTTATGTCAGGGCATATCCTGGCAATGCAGGCAGGCCTGGGTTTTTCTATGATGAACAGTCCTCAGGATGGTGTCCAGGTCACTGTCGTCGGCCAGCTCTATCTAATGCTGGTCACCTTTTTATTTCTGGCGCTTGATGGTCATTTGATATTAATTCGTGAAGTGATCAATAGCTTTAATCTTCTTCCGATTGGGATAAGTGGAATTTCTACCACGGGACATTGGATGCTGGTCAGTTGGGGAAGTCAAATGTTCCAAAGTGCTGTGATGATGGTTTTACCCGCAATGACCGCTCTATTGATGGTAAATGTGAGTTTTGGTGTAATGTCCAAGGCTTCTCCTCAACTGAATCCTTTTTCAGTAGGCTTCTTAATTACGATCATTTTTGCTTTTGTCATTATTTATATTACCTTACCCAGTATGCTTCCTTATTTTGAAAGAATAATGACTGAAATTTTCCAGCTCATTCAAGATATTCTGGAGCACAGTGCCACTCAGAAAACGGTTATTTATAGCGACTTCTTTTTTAATCGACAAATAGGTAATAGCTGATGGCTGAGAATGAAGATGGTCAGGAAAAGTCGGAAGACCCGACGGAGAAAAAGAAGTCGGAGGCACGAAAAAAAGGTCAGGTCACTCGCTCCCAGGAATTAACAACTCTATTTATGCTGCTTGCATCTATTATCGGCATTATGTTTTTTTCTAAAGATATGATTGAAGTTATCATTGATATTATGAAAAATAATTTTTCAGTAGAACGCAACACTCTTTTTGATACGGAACAATTATTTCTACACTTTAAAACTGAGTTAGCAGCAATGCTCTATGCTCTAATACCTCTTTTTATTTTAATGTTTATAACAGCTATTTTCTCCAATGCCCTGCTCGGTGGTTTTAATTTTTCATTTAAAGCCGTGACGCCAAAATTGAATAAATTAAATCCAATAAAAGGATTAAAGAAGGTTTTTGGCGCCAAAGGTGTGATTGAATTAGTTAAAAGCATATTAAAAATAGGCTTGATGGGAAGTATTGCTGTTTATTTTATCTGGCAGTTCAACGATGAAATATACGGCCTCTCAGAAGAGCCTTTTCCAGGTGCATTAATTCATGCCATGGAATTAATTACCTGGCAGTTTTTGTTAGTTGCTTTAGGAATGATTATTGTTGCCATGATTGATGTACCTTATCAGATTTGGAGCAACAAACGCCAGTTAAAAATGACCAAACAGGAAGTTAAGGATGAATCTAAAAGTACGGACGGCAATCCTGAAATAAAAGGGAAAATACGTCAGAAACAACGTGAAATTGCAATGCAGCGCATGATGGGGGATGTCCCTAAGGCCGATGTCATTATCACTAACCCAACACATTATGCAGTTGCTCTGCAATATGATACTGAAGGTTCAGGGGCACCCGTTATGTTAGCCAAAGGAGCAGATCTGGTTGCGATGCAAATTCGCAATGTTGCTCAGGCCAATGATGTCCCCATTATGGAAATTCCACCGCTGTCCCGGGCAATCTATTATTCAGTTGAAATCGGTCAGGAAATTCCTGCGGGACTTTATGTCGCTGTTGCTCAGGTTCTGGCTTACATTTTTCAATTAAAAAATGGCGATATTGATAAATCAACTAAACCTGACATGTCTGATTTACCAATACCAACTGAATATCAAAGATAAAAGGGAGCGTTCGTAAAGTGGTGTTTATAAATCCAAAGCTGGGTAGACTGGTTCATC
>JAPVVU010000330.1 GCA_028571885.1 Gammaproteobacteria bacterium
CCTTCTGAATTTAAACATCACTTTCGAACGACAACCACATCTTTTAATCTGTCTGCTCTGGTGGTTATGCTGCCACATGGAAAAGTACGCATTTTTTGTGATGAACCTAAATTAACTTAATGGTCTGTATGGCTATCTCAAGTTCCTCATTGGTCGGGATCACTAGAATTTTTACCTGACTTGTTGGGCCCTGAATCTCCATGATTTCTTTTGAGTGTAGAGAGTTTTTCTGAGAATCAATGTTTATTCCCAGGTTTTGCAAATCCTGGCAGGCACGTTCTCTGATCAAACTGGAATTTTCGCCAATTCCTCCAGTAAAAATTATGGCATCAGCACCATTTAGAGTCGCAATATAGGCCCCGATATATTTTTTGATGTGGTAACAAAAAATAGTGATTGCCAATTCAGCTCTGTTATCGCCTTGTTCAGCCTGCTCAACAATCGTACGCATATCATTTTGTCCGCAGATCCCTTTAAGCCCACTCTCTTTGTTTAATAAATCATCCAGTTCCTGAATTGTCATTCCTGTTTCTCTGGCTAAATAAAAAGGGATGGCTGGATCAATATCGCCGCATCGCGTGCCCATAATGAGTCCCTCTAATGGGGTCATGCCCATAGATGTATCAATGGAGTGCCCATATTGGATCGCTGCCGCACTGGTGCCATTGCCAAGATGGATGGTGATCAGTTTAAGTTCAGAAATGCTTTTACCAAGATAATCAGCGGCCTGCTTGCTGACATATTGATGTGAAGTGCCGTGAAAACCATAGCGCCGCACATGTTGTTTCTTATAAAGTGCATAAGGTAAGCCGTAAATATAGGCTTGCTCAGGCATAGATTGATGAAAAGATGTATCAAATACTGCTACTTGAGGGATCCCCGGGGCTTTCTGTTGAGTGAGCCTGATACCGGTGAGATTGGCCGGGTTATGCAAAGGTGCAAGGGGGATCAATTTTTTAATAGTTATCAGTACCTGTTCGTCAATAACAACAGGGTCATGAAAATGTTCGCCGCCATGAACGACACGATGACCGATCCCTGTCAGTTCCTCCATACTAACCATACAGCCGCTTTCTTTTAACATTGCCGCCATTGTTTCAATAGCCTGTTGATGATCGGCAACAGGGCTTTCCCTGACCAACTGCTTTTTCTGTGCAAGCTTGTCAACCGTATCATGAGCTTTGCTGCTGGTAAACTTTAAAGAAGCTGAACTGTTTGTTTCACCAATCCGTTCCACAAGTCCGGAAGCCAGAAGATTAAAGTGATTGGACTCAGCGCCTTGCATATCAAAAAGCTGAAATTTTAAAGAAGAACTGCCTGAATTGAGAACAAGAATTTTTATCACTTATTTATCCTGCTGCAGTGACTGAGCCTGAATTGCAGTAATGGCGACGGTATTGATAATGTCGGCCACCAGACAGCCGCGACTGAGATCATTGACGGGTTTTTTTAATCCCTGAAGCACAGGCCCGATGGCAATGGCGCCAGAAGAGCGTTGCACAGCCTTATAGGTATTATTACCGGTATTTAAATCAGGAAATATAAATACCGATGCACGACCTGCCATCTTGCTGTCGGGTATCTTGGATTTGGCAACCTCGGGGGAAATGGCGGCATCGTACTGTATAGGACCCTCAATCAGCAAATCGGGACGTTTTTTCTGAGCAATGAGGGTCGCTTCGCGTACTTTATCCACATCCTTACCCTTGCCAGAGGAACCTGTTGAGTAGGAAAGCATAGCAACTCTTGGTTCTATGCCAAACATCGCTGCCGTTTCAGCTGAGCTAATACATATTTCTGATAGTTGTTCAGCATTGGGTTCGGGATTAATTGCACAGTCACCATAAACTAACACTTCAGTTTCAAAGCACATAATGAATACACTGGAAACCACAGAAATGCCGGGACTGGTTTTAATGATTTGCAAGGCAGGACGAATGGTGTCACCTGTTGTGTGAATTGCCCCGGAAACCATACCGTCAGCCTGCCCCTTGTGTACCATCATCGTGGCGAAATAGGAAACATCAGCCATAGTATCCGCAGCTCCTTCCATTGTGAGCCCCTTATGTCGACGAAGTTCAAAAAGAGTTTCTGTGTAGGGTGTCAGAAGTTCAGAATGCATCGGGTCAATGATGGTTGCGGTTTCAATATTGAGACCCAGTGAAGCACTCTGTGTCAGGATTTCAGTCTCATTACCCAATAGAGTAATGTCCACGACCTGACGTCGAAGAAGAATTTCGGCTGCCCTGAGAATTCTTTCATCCGAAGCCTCAGGCAGAACAATATTCATACGTCTGGTTTTAGCTCGCTCAAATAGACCATGTTCAAACATAATGGGGGTCATGATAGATGAAACAGCAATTTCAGCCTGTTTGATTATGCTTTCAGTGTTAATATGAGCATCAAAAACTCCCAGACCAAGCGCAATTTTTCTTTGATTATCGGGTGTTATTTCAGCTGGAACCTGTTCGATCCGGCGTGTTGTTTCAAAAGTGTCATAGGGAACCGAAAGAATGGGCACAGAAATATCTATCCCCTGCAGCAGCTTCAGCATATTAGCTTCTGGTGTGAAACCACCGGTGAGCAGGATGCCTGAAAGATTTGGATAGTGTTGAGATGAAAGAGTACCTACAGAAGCCAGCAGGATATCAGCCCTGTCACCGCCGACAATGATTAAATCCCCGTCCTCAATATAGTTTAGAAAATGTTCCACCGTCATTGTTGCAATTTTAAACTGCTTGACTACCCGATAGAGATCCTCAGATGAACCCAGAACACATGAGGCATTTAAGCCTTTTTGTATGTCAGCCAGAGTTGGTTTATCTAACTCATTTTCTTCAGCAAGAAGGAAAACAGGGGTGCTTGCGTTGATGAGCTTTGCATCTGTTTCAAGGGCCTGGAAGGTATCTGGAGAAAGGCGATTAACAAAGGTTGAAAAATGAGTACAGCCGGATTTAAGAATAATGTTCTCGGCAATGGTGATTTCTTCAAGAATCTCTCCGGCATCCTGATTGATACCGTTAATGACACCTGCAAATGGACTGCCAAGATTTTTGGCTATCTCAAGATTGATATCATTATCAAATAAAGAGAGAAAAGCAGAACTGTTTAAACCTTCACACAGGACGAAATCATATTTTTTATGGAGCTTATTAAAATGAATCAGTAATTTCTCATAGAACTCTTTCATTTTCCCCTGAGAAGCCAGTGTTTTAACCTCTTCGAATTCAAACCCGTAACAATCCTGATAGCTCATATCCAGGCAGTATTTATCACGAATAAGATTGATATCATTATCAGAACCATTGCTTTGCTCGATGACAGGACGGAAAAAAGCAACCTTTTCGATACGTCGTGTAAGCAGTTCCATTAGTCCCAGAGTGATGAGTAGTTTACCTGATTGGGGTTCTATTGATGCAATATAAAGGCTATTGGTTTTCACTTTCTCTTACCTGGTTCTGCTCTGTGGTTTTACCAAAGAATTAATTTTGACATTAAATCAAATCTGTACTAGTTTTAAAAGTCTTAGATGTTAAGACATCTAAGACTTTTATCAAACCTTATTTTTCAGGAGTAGTATGATATGTCAAAAAAAGACAAAAAGAAAAAAGCAAAAAAAGCGTTATTAAAGCTTAAAAAGAAAAAAGCTGATAAGAAAAAAACTAAAGCGAAAGCTAAAAAACGCAAAGCAAAAAAAGCCAAAGCCAAGAAAAATAAAAAGAAAGCTAAGAAAAATAAAAAGAAGTCTAAAAAGTAATTATCCATAATTACTGTCTAAAGAGAGGCTGACACCTTTTCGAAATGATTAACGAAAAGTTTTCAGCCCTGCTTTAGAAATAAGAAAATACTCTGTGCAAAAAAACACTCGTTCTTTTATTCATGACTCATTATAAAGGGTCATGTAAAATTTAGCTTATTTGATTTTCTTATATAAAAGTTCGGCCTTTTGTTGTTCTGAAAAAGCTTGTTTAGAAAGAACAATC
>JAPVVU010000331.1 GCA_028571885.1 Gammaproteobacteria bacterium
AATCAGTTGATTCTATCCAATAAAATTTCACAAGCTGACGTGATCTTTAGTGGCGATTCCAAAGAATTTATTTTGCTTGCCAGTCGTAGTGAAGATCCTGACACCCTGTTTTTCCAACGTCGCCTGATGATTGAAGGAGATACTGAATTGGGATTGTATATCAAAAATTCCATTGACGGCATTGACTTTGATAACTGGCCAGACTGGCTCAACCAAAGTATTAAAAAAATTGCAGAACTGGTTTCTGATGATGATATTATAAATACAGCCCCAACTGATGAGATAAATTCACCCCAGTCAAATAATGTGCATTAACACTCAAAAAGTCAAAAGATAGAGACTAAAACATCTCAATGAACCACTTTTACTCCCCTCTACACGACTCAATTTAGACAGTTTTCAGCTATAAAGCCAAGATAGTCACAAAAAATATGGCTTTTCCTCAAGATTATTTTATTCTTACCGACTATAGTGAATATAGGATTTACTTCACATAGAATTAAGAAATAATGAATTTGAGGAATGATAAATGAAAGACTCACTTTTTTTGCGCTTATTTATACCCGTGGCGAGTATAATGGCCATTTCTCTATTCATTTTACTCTGGGTGGTTTCTAATAAAATAAATAACAGTACCATTTCAGAAGCAATTTTAACGGCTGAAACCACAGTCGAACAATTTAAACTCATTCGTTCTTATTACACAAAAAATATCGTCGGCCCCGTTATAAAAGGCAGCGATTTGAAAGGGGCTATTAATCACAAAAACAACCCTAAAGCCATTCCACTGCCTGCAACAATGATTCATGACCTGAGTAATGAACTCCAATCAAAGGGTACCCGCATTAAACTCTATTCGGCCTACCCTTTTCCAAATCGTAAAGACCGCACTCTGGATCAATTTGAACAAGATGCCTGGAACGCTCTGAACCAGGATCCTCAATCAACTTTTAGTCGAGAAGAAATAATTGATGGCCTAAGCTATATACGCGTTGCAAAAGCTGATCTGATGATCAGTCCTGTTTGTGTTGCCTGCCATAATACCCGTGCTGACACACCTAAAAATGATTGGAAAATAGGGGATGTTCGTGGTGTTCTGGAGGTGACACTGCCCATTGAGAGCATGAAAAATAATGCTAATGACATTATTTACAGCACATTATTTACTGGGATATTAGCACTTATTTTAATATTTGTAGCCATATTTTTTACCTACAAAATTTTTATTGGCAATAAGCTGAAAAGTATCAATTGCGCAATGATTGATATTGTAGAGGGTAATGGCGACTTAACCCAACGACTAGATTCTAAGGGCAATGATGAAATCAGTAAAATTGCCAGCAGCTTTAATCAATTTGCAGATAGTTTGCAGGGCACTATGAAGCAGGTTTTAGACGCCAGTAATAGTTTATCCAGTACATCCGGTGAATTACTCAATATCACCACACAAACCAACACAGCCATTGAACAACAGGAGCGTAATTCTGAACAGGCGACAATTGATGTTCAGCAACTCAATTCACAATCTCAGGAAGTATCCAGTCTGATCGAGCAGGCAACCAGTGCCACGCAAAAATCAAAAGAGGCTACCAATCGAGGTAATATTGCCATTTCCACAACAATCGGCTCGGTGGATCAACTCACCAACAATGTTAATTCTGCAGCCAAAATCATTGACCAGCTACAAAATGACAGCAACAATATCGGTGGTGTTTTAGAAGTTATTCAGGGCATTGCAGAACAAACTAATCTGCTTGCTCTAAATGCTGCTATTGAAGCTGCCCGTGCTGGTGAACAAGGCAGAGGCTTTGCCGTGGTCGCGGATGAAGTCCGAACACTAGCCGCTCGAACACAGGATTCAACTCACGAAATTCAAGAAATGATTGAATGCCTGCAATCAGCCAGTAAAAGAGCTTATGATTCAATGCAATCTAATGCCAAACATTCTGATGATGCTTTAGATCAAATTGAAGAATCCTGTATTGTTCTCTCTGAAATAAAAGAATCAGTGAGTGAAATCAATGCGATTAATCAGCAGATTGCTGTTGCAACCCAGCAGCAAATGCAGTCATCTGAAAGTTTAAGCACTAAGATCAGCCAGATTTCTGACAAATCTCAGGAAAATTCTCAATTCAGCAATGAGACTCGCACCCATGCAGAAAACCTTGATTCTCTGGCATCCCAATTACAACAATTAATTGGTTCATTTAAATTGTAAGCTATTAGCCAAAAAAGGTAGTTACATAAATTTTTTGTTAATTAGGTACTATATCAGGTAAAATTGATATCTCCGCAATTATGCGGGGATACTGGCTTTATTTTTTTAACTATGCGACAAACGTAACAAATATGCGAGTATCTCGTTTTTTTATCGATGCCTCCCTGTCCCCGGGTCAGCATCTCACTCTCCCGCCTCACCTGATTAATTACATCGTTAATGTACTGCGCCTGAAAAAAGGTGACAAAATTGTTCTCTTTAATGGGCAGCCTTTAGCCCATAACGAACAAAAAGGAGATTTTACAGCGAGTATCACCGAAGTCACTAAGCGTAATACCGTTGTTCATATTGAAAGTTTTACAGCAAGAGACACTGAATCGCCCATACAAATTCACCTGTTTCAGGGTATCTCACGAAGTGAGAGAATGGACTTTACCATCCAAAAAGCGGTTGAACTTGGTGTGACCCATATCACCCCTATCTTTACCCAACGCTCTAACTCAGGAAAACTAGATGCCAGGCGTCTTGATAAAAAAATGCTGCATTGGCAAAGCGTTGCAATCAGTGCTTGCGAACAATCAGGACGTACGACCCTGGTTAAAGTCAATAAGCCTGTTCACATTGAAAAAATTGAACCCTTTAAGGCTGACATAAACTTACTACTATCACCCGATGCTCAGTTAAGTATTTCAGAACTTCCTGACCTGGCACCAACGAGTGTAAATATTTTTATTGGACCAGAAGGCGGGTTAACCAGCGAAGAAATTGAATGGGCAAGCACGCATGGATATCAACAATTAAAACTAGGGACAAGAATTTTACGCACAGAGACCGCAGGGCTGGCTATATTGAGCATCGTGCAATTCTTATGGGGGGATCTAGGATAGCGTTCAGCGTTCAGCGTTCAGCGTTCAGCGTTCAGAAAAAGCATACAAAGAAGAGCATGTTAATAAATATAGGATTTCTGAGTGATCCAGTGTTTTTTGTTTTAGCACTTTCTTAACGCTGAACACTGAACACTATTATGCTATCCCACCATTACTTCACTGACCCTGTCTTCCAGAAATGATATATTTGGAATAATGTATTCTTCACCATCAAGTTTGATATGTGTCGCCTGTTCACTTTTCTTATCTGAGAGAGTAACACGGGCTTCTTCAATAATAGTCAAACTGGGAATAGACTGACAACCTAAGGCAATAAAGGGGGAACATCCTTTGTTATTAGGGGTATTTAAGATCAGCACTCGACGATATTTCTGCGGTTTTGACGCTTCAATATTCATCACTTTTTCAAAAACAACAACGGGCACATCTTGCTCACGCCATTTCATCAGACCACCGAACCATTCCGGGGCACCTAACATTGGCTGAATATTGCTCAATTCAGTCACTTCTGCTACTGCGGCATTTGGTATTAACATTTTATAACTAAAAAAGTTTAAAGTCAGACAACGTACCCTGTCATCCTGACTTGCGATGTTTCTCGACTTTACAGCTTCTACGCCATGAATAATATTGCTCTTCTGGTTCATTATTTATCCATTTTCTATACTTTAAAAAAGATGATTAGTCATTGTGTTTAATAAATCAAACTCATTGAAAAGAACTAAATAGCTGTTCCGAAATAGTGATCATTCATTATTTAATGATCCGCATCAGAACCTGGCGTTTAGTCACTGGGATAATGACTTTTAAGGAAATAAATTTCCTAAAGTCCTAATCACTGGGATAATGACTTTTAAGGAAATAAATTTCCTAAAGT
>JAPVVU010000332.1 GCA_028571885.1 Gammaproteobacteria bacterium
AGGCATGGAGAAATCATTGGCATCATCAGTTATACCGATATGGTATTAAAGGGCTTATGCAAAATTGATTAGGGCAAATCAGATGAGGGCGAACACATAGGTTCGCCCCTACGAAACAGACTTTTCAGGGGTAGAACTATGTATCGGCCCTATTGTGTATCGTTCAACCCGCCTATCCGAACGCCCCGCCCTCAACTATACTGTCTAGATGAATAACACTATATTTGAGGAAATCATCATTCTTCTGACCCTGGCAGTGCTTGCCATTGCCTGCCTGAAACGATTTAATATTGCCCCTATTCTGGCTTACCTTGTTGTTGGCATTATCGTCAGCCCCCATGCTCTGGGTTTAATCAGCAACACTGAAGATGTTCGTTTCATCGCTGAATTTGGGGTTGTTTTTCTCATGTTCACTGTCGGACTTGAATTCTCTCTGCCCAAACTTATTGCCTTAAAGAAAGAGGTATTGGGGCTTGGCGGCACACAAATGATTCTTACTTCCGTTATTGCTGGTGCCGTTGACTTTTATTTTAGTCAAAACCTGAAAGAAGCAATTATCATCGGCGGCATTATTGCCCTGTCATCAACCGCTATCGTTACCAAGCAATTGTCTGAACAGCTGGAGCTTAATTCACGCCATGGACATCTTGCTTTGAGTATTCTTATATTTCAAGATTTAGCGGTCATTCCACTGCTGGTTTTAATCCCATCATTAGGCAGTGATGAACCACTACTGCTCTCACTTGAAATCAATACATTTATAACAAGCGGGATTATTTTATTTTTGATGCTGGCCATAGGCCACTGGATTTTGCGCCCCTTATTGAGAACCATTGCCAATATCCGTTCAGCAGAACTTTTCACTCTATCAGTCTTATTGATTGCCTTATCTGCAGCATGGGCAACACATGCTGCAGGACTATCCCTGGCACTGGGTTCTTTTATCGCCGGTATGATGTTAAGTGAAACTGAGTATCGTCATCAAATTGAAGTGGATATACGTCCTTTTCAAAACATTTTACTGGGTCTTTTTTTTATTACCGTCGGTATGCTGCTGGATTTAAACACTCTGTTGCCGCAACTGCATTGGGTGCTTCTGATTGCCTTGTTATTAATTATTGCAAAAACATTCATTGTCACTGTGCTTTGTTATTTATTTGGTGCGACACCCGGCGTATCCTTTCGTACCGGACTGGTATTAAATCAGGGTGGTGAATTTGGCTTTGCATTACTGACATTAGCATTGACCTATAATGTAATCGAAGAAGGCAGGATTCAAATTGTTCTGTCTGCAATCATCTTGAGTATGATGCTTACCCCATGGATTATCGTCAACAATGGCCGCTGGGCTAAAATAATATTCAGCAAGAGTTATCGTTCTAATCGCCAGAGCATTGCCCGACAAATTGAAGAAAATAGTGAACCACTTGCTAATCATGTCATTATTTGCGGTTATGGCCATATCGGACAAAATATATCCCGCTTTATTGAAGAAAAAAGTCAGCAATATATTGCATTAGATCTTGATTCCAGACGAATTCAGGAAGCCCGGAATGCAGGTGAAATGGTTGTTTATGGTGATCCGACTCATAGAGAGATATTACAGGCAGCAGGCATTGATAAAGCGCGGGTTATACTGATCACAATTAAAAACAGTTCTGTAGCAAAAAAAATCATTTACCAGGTACGTTCCCTGAGAAATGATATCCCTATTCTGGTGCGCAGTATTGATGAAAGGAAGATGGATGAGCTTTATTCTGAAGGTGCTACCGATGTAATACCTGAAACCCTGGAATCATCGATTATCATGGCCTCACATCTTTTGATACACCTTGATGTCCCTCTCAATGAGATTACCAAAGATATCGCCAAAGCTCGCAAGGACCGATACCATTTTTTGCGAGGCTACTATCCTGGCGAAGAAGCTGCACATGAAGAATCCAGTAAAATCAATGAGCATACAAATACATTGGTCTTACATCCTGGTTCAAGAGCAATCGGTATGAAAATTGGCGATATTAATCTGGATGGACGAAACATTGTGTTCACAGCACTACGACGAGGCGGCATTCGCGGTAAACAACCTTCCCCCGATCTGTTGTTAAAAGAAAATGATATTATCGTTATGCATGCCCGGCCAGAAGACCTTGAGTTTATCAAAGTTGAGCTAATGACGGGGCATTGAAAGAAGTTTTAAGTTGTAAGTCTTAAGTCAAAAGAAAAATCAAAAGCTTCCTTATATTTATGCTGGGATCCTAAGCTTTTTTCTTATCTCTTGATTTTGATTTACGACTTACAACTTAAGACTTACAACTTCTCTTACTGCGCTGCAACTCTTGCTTCAATGTAATCAATTGCTTTGGCCATTCTACTCAGGCAGCGGTCACGGCCAATCAGTTCCAGGGTTACATCAATAGAAGGTGACATACCCGCACCTGTTACGGCAACGCGTAGAGGTTGTGCAACTTTTCCCAGTTTTAATCCCAGTTCTTCTGTCACATCCAGAACGATTTGGTGCAGCGTTTCGCCATTCCAGTCTGTGACTGCAGTAAAACGTTCCAGCATTTTTTGTAAGGGTTCAAGCGCTGCGGCTTTAAGATTCTTTTTTGCCGCCTTTTCATCAAAATCAGCAAAATCTTCAAAGAAATAGCGGCTGCTTTGTGCCATTTCAACCAGCGTTTTACTCCGTTCTGACAAAGCCGTCACAATAGCAGGCAGACTGGGACCATTGTCAGTATTGATCCCCTGTTTTTCCATATGCCAGGCCAGGTGCCGGGCAACATGCTCAGGATCACCTTCTTTAATATAGTGCTGATTTAACCAGAGTAATTTATCAGGGTTAATTGATGAGGCTGACTTGTTGATATCATCCAAATCAAATAATGCTATCATTTCATCAATAGAAAATATTTCCTGATCACCATGAGACCATCCCAGTCGAACCAGATAGTTCAATAATGCCTCAGGCAAATAACCTTCTTCACGGTAATTTAATAGATTGGCCGCACCATGACGTTTTGATAGTTTAGCGCCCTGCTCATCCAGTATCATTGGCAGGTGGGCATATTCTGGTATGGGTGCATCCATCGCTTTTAGGATGTTAATTTGACGAGGGGTATTATTTATATGATCATCTCCTCGAATAATATGAGTCATCCCCATATCCAGATCATCAATCACCACAACTAAATTATAAGTCGGAGTACCATCACCACGAGCAATAATTAAATCATCCAGTTCTTTATTTTTGATAACAATCTGACCTTTAACATGGTCATTAATAACGACTTCACCATCAATATTAGTTTTAAATCGTATCACAGGCGCAACATCTTCTTTACCTGGAGGCGGTACCTCCAGATTTCGACAACGACGGTCATAACGCGCTTTTTCTTTTTTTGCCATTTGTGCTTCACGCATGACATCCAGCTCTTCTTTACTGCAATAGCACTTATAAGCATGCCCGGTATCCAGCAGTTGTTGAATCACTTTTTTGTAACGATCCATATGATCTGTCTGATAAAAAGGTCCTTCATCATAGTCTAAACCCAACCACTGCATACCTTCCAGAATCACATCCACCGCTTCCTGAGTAGAACGCTCCCTATCAGTATCTTCAATACGTAATACAAATTTTCCCTGATGTCGCTTAGCATAAAGCCAGGAAAACAAAGCGGTACGGGCACCACCGATATGTAAATAGCCAGTTGGACTTGGAGCAAAGCGAGTTCTTACAGTCATTTCATCTCTCAGGAAGGAAAAAAGAAGTATTTTACATGATGGGGAGGCGTTCGGATAGGTGTTTGTATTAAAACGATTGTTGAGTAGACTGGCTCATCTGAATGGGGACGCTGTGAATACATCCATGTAGCGCTTAATGAAAACATCCATGTTTTCAAATACCCAATTCAGATGAACCAGTCTACCCAGCTTTGGATTTATAAACACCACTTTACGAACGCTCCCTTTTATCTTTG
>JAPVVU010000333.1 GCA_028571885.1 Gammaproteobacteria bacterium
CATTTTTGTTATTTCTATTTTAGCGGCATTGGTCAATATTAGTGGTGTGGCTGTTATTACTGCCGGGGATGCAGCGACGGCCTTTGGTGGTGTCGTGGTGCTGACTATGCTGGCAGCCAGTAGTTTTGATACACGCCTGCTTTGGGATTATAAAGTACCAGAGAGCAACAACTGTCAACAAGAATTAGAATTATCACCTAATGAATAACTTTTTATGAATGACTTTAATATGAATGACTTTTTATGATTAAGAATGAAACAATGAATTCGGGACAATTTGCACAGCCTGAAGTGAGTGCCAGGAAAAGTTTTTCCCCAATCTGGATTCTGCCCATTGTCGCCTTGTTTATTGGTCTGGGATTAATCCTCAAGAGCTACCTCACTGCCGGGATCATGATCACACTGCAAGTGCCTACAGCGGAAGGTATGGTGGTTGGCAAAACAAAGGTTTTGTACAAGGGAATTACGGCGGGTATTGTTAAAGAAAAAACGATTACCCAGGATCTTCAAAATGTAATTTTGCATATCGAAATGGACCAACGCACAGAGCCGGTTTTACATGAGAATACAACATTCTGGGTTGTTGAGCCTCGTATCTCCCTTTCGGGTATTTCCGGACTGGATACGATTATTGGCGGCCGTTATATTGCTATTGAAACGGGTGATGCCGGGCAGTCTAAACGTAACTTTATTGCTTTGGATGTGCCGCCGCCGCCATCAACAGATACTCCAGGACTGCATATTAAACTCAGATTAAATCGCCTGGAATCCATTGATCGGGGGACTGTAATTTATTATAAACAAATCCCGGTTGGAGAAGTCACTAACTATACGCTGGAAGAAAATGACACTGAAATACATGCCTGGGTCTTAATTAAACCCAAATATGCACACCTGGTGAAGGAAAATTCTCATTTTTATAATGTCAGCGGTGTGAAGATTAATGCCGGTTTATCGGGTGTTAAAATTGAAACAGAATCCCTCATCTCAGTTTTAGCCGGTGGTATTGCCTTTTATAATCCTAAACAAGAAAAAGACAGCAAAGCTGCTGAGCATGGTACTTTTTATCTGCTTTATAGCGATTTTGAAGCGGCTCAGGTCGGTATTCCGATTATTATGCGTTTTAAGAATGTTGAAGGACTTCAAGCGGGTGTTACTGAAATTAAATTTCAGGGACAAACCGTGGGTCGCTTAGAACAATTTTCTTATGATAAGACAACAAATGAGACCATCGCAATAGCTAATATTGATCCTCTCCTGGAAGATGCTTTGACAGAAAACACTGATTTCTGGGTGGTTCAGCCCAGTGTCAGTATGCTCAATATATCGGGCCTTGATGCCTTATTGAGTGGTAACTATATTCAAATGAGGCCTGCCTTGAGAGGTAATCCACAACGGGAGTTTACCATCGCTGGAGTTGAGCCGCCTTTATCTGAAAGCATTCCGGGTTTACATATTTTTATTGAAGCAAATGTTTTAGGCTCGATTAATAAGGGATCGCCTATTTATTATAAAAATATTCCTGTTGGAAATATTGAAGAATTTAGTCTCACAGAAAATTCTGAAAAAATACAATTAAAGGCTTTTATAAAACCTGAGTTTACTTATTTGGTCAAAAAGAATAGTCATTTTTATAATGTCAGTGGTTTAAATATTTCGGGGGGCGTCTCAGGATTTAAAGTTCAGACGGAATCGCTGACGGCGCTGCTTAAAGGTGGTGTTGCTTTTTACACGCCTGAAAGTAAAAAAACTTTTCCTATAAGCGAAAACGGTGATAGTTTTAAACTCTATAAAGATTTTGATGATGCCAAAGCAGGGATTAAAATATTTCTGATTTTTGATTCCGCAACAGGTTTAACTGCAGGGATCACTAAAGTTATTTATAAAGGAATGGTTTTAGGGGAAATAAAAAAGATTATACCGAATAAAAATCAAAATACAGTGACAGCAACAGTTGTTCTTGACCCGATTGCTAAAGAGGGCCTGGTTGAGGATACCAAATTCTGGATGGTGAGACCAAAAATATCATTAGGTGAAATTAAAAATATAGAAACATTGATTAAAGGTAATTATATTACTCTGAGAATAGGGTCAAGTAAGAAAAAGAGTGTATCATTTTTTGTCGCTCAGAACAGACCGCCTTTTGATTCAACTTATCCCGGATTACATTTAAAACTGACGAGTTCACAATTAGGTTCAATCAGTATTGGTGCACCTGTTATGTACAATCGGATAAAAATTGGGGATGTTCAGGATTATGAATTAGCAGAGGACAGAACCAATATTAATATTCTCATTCATATCTGGCCTCAATATGTGGATATGGTGACGTCAAGAACTCGTTTCTATAATGCGTCAGGATTTCAGGTTGATGCAAGTCTTGCGGGCATTGAAGTGCGTACCGAATCACTGGAAAGTATTATTAGAGGTGGTATTGCCTTATACAATGATCCAGGCGCGCATACATTTGAACGCAGCACTCATAAAGTGAAACAGTCCTCCGGAAAATTAAGCAAAGTGTCTAACGGTACTTTCTTTCGTCTGTTTAAGGATATTGAAGCTGCCCGTGCAAATGCCTTTTATGTTCGAGTTCAATTTAAGGAGCCTAAAGGACTTGGTGTTGGAAGTAAGGTTCAGTACAGAGGAATAAGTATTGGTAATGTCGAAACTATCAGTCTTAGCGATAATAATTCTGATTCAGTCTGGGTGACACTGGAATTGAACGCATCAGTTAAATCAGTGTTAGGCAAAAAATCTCATTTCTGGATCAACTCAGCAAAATTGGGGCTGGCAAGAACAGAAAATCTGGATACTTTATTCAAAGGCAGTTATATCACTGTCGAGCCTGTTAAAGGTAAAGCAACGAACTTTTTTATTGGCCTGGAAGAAAAACCACTCATTCATCAGACAAATAAAGGCTTTAATGTGAGTTTAACGGCATCTCGTTTAAGTTCAATTAAAACAGGCGACCCCGTCTATTATCGTCAGGTTAAGGTGGGTACTGTAGTGGGCTATGAATTAGCGGATACCGCGGATCAAATATTAATTCATCTGAGCATTAGAAATCGTTTCAAAGCTCTAATTCGTGAAAATAGTAAGTTCTGGCATGCCAGTGGTGTTGCTGTTGATATTAGCTTGTTTGGTACTTCAACCATCAGGACAGAATCATTAGAGTCTATAATATCTGGCGGCATTGCTTTTGCAACACCTGATAATGACCGAATGGGAAAAATGCTCTCATCCGGCAGTTTTTTTGTTTTGCATGATGCACCTGAACCCGAATGGGCTCAATGGAATCCTATTATTCACTTAGCAAAAGAAACTCAACAGGATTAACAATAGTCTTGTCACGATTTAAACAGGTTAGAGCTGCCTTGAATCTGACGGATGTTTGTGAAATGATTAATTGACTTAAACCTAGTATAAAAGAACCTACAGACTGAATATATTTTATGGACTTGAACTGGATCGTTATTTCTCTACAGGAAACGGAATGGATTTTTGCGACCTTTTTTATGGGCCTGATTGCTTATAAAATTGGCCTGCCTCCGATGGTAGGTTTTTTAGTTGTCGGTTTTATTTTTAAAGCATATGGTTTGGAAAGCACTCATGCACTTCGGGAAATTGCTGATCTGGGGGTGACTCTGATGCTGTTCACCATCGGTCTGAAACTGAATGTAAAAAGTTTGCTGCGGATTCAGATCTGGGGTGTTGCATCGCTTCATATGCTGGTGACTACAGTGGTTTATGGCGGTTTGTTTTTTGCGCTTAGTTTCACAGGTTTAGATACGTTTGCTGATATTGATATCTGGACTGCATTGCTTATTGCTTTTGCATTAAGCTTTTCCAGTACTGTCTTTGCGGTTAAAGTGCTGGAAGGTAAAAATGAAATGGGTGCGCTTTATGCCCAAATTGCCATTGGTATTTTAATTGTTCAGGATATTTTTGCGGTTATTTTTCTCACGGCATCAAC
>JAPVVU010000334.1 GCA_028571885.1 Gammaproteobacteria bacterium
CCCTGCTTAATACAGACTGCTATGGCCTGATTAGAATAAAGTGCTTCCGAACCGCCGCGTAAAATAGCCGCATTACCTGACTTCATACAAAGTGCCGCGGCATCTGCTGTCACATTGGGTCTGGACTCATAAATAATACCAATGACGCCTAAAGGGACACGCATTTTTCCAATTTGCAAACCCGATGGCTGATATTTCATATCCGATATTTCACCCACTGGATCAGGTAAAGCGGCAATCTGACGAAGCCCTTCAGCCATACCTTGAATGCGTTCTTCATTAAGCGCGAGACGATCAAGTAATGCATCATCCAGGCCTTTTTCTTTACCCGCACTCAAATCTTTGTTGTTTTCTGTGAGCAATGACGCCATTGATGCTTCCAATAAATCGGCAATCGCTAACAAGGCCTTATTTTTCGTGTTGCTGTTGGCTTTGACCAGTGCTCTGGAAGCCTGGCGCGCCCGCTGACCTACTTGAGTCATGTATTGTTTAATGTCCATAGTATCCACACCTAAATGGTTCGATTATAGTTTTGTTGTTATTAGCGTTCAGCGTTCAGCGTTCAGCGTTCAGAAAGAGCATAAAAATAAAGAGCTTGTCCGTGTATATTTCAGCAGTTTTTTCTCTTGATTTTGCTCTGGCTTTTTCTGAACACTGAACGCTGATCACTGAACGCTATTTTTTAAGTACTCTTTCCCCGCGACACGAGCCAAAATCAGCTGCATCATATCCCAGGGATCGCCCTGCTCCGCACCCTTTGCCATTTTATCAGCCTGCAAAAGCTGCTTCAGTAATTGCTGCCAAAGTTGCGGTCGAGTTTTGCGCAAAGCCTGAACAAGCAAAGATTTGCGTTTGGGAAAAATGTAGATCCCTTTCATTGCCGCATCAACATTTGGTTGCTGTTTCATATCCTGATGTCCCTCAGGATATAGAGCAGCTGACATTTTTGCCAGCATACGCACCTCTCTGGCAAACAGTGACATAATTAAAATAATCGACAGTCCTTCGTGCTGCAAACCATAAAGCATTCGTGAGGCCCGCTTTAAATCACCCGATAAACTGCAGTCAAACAGATCAAACAAATTATATCGAGCACTATCAAAAACAGCTTCTGACACTTGCTCATAGTCCAGTGCGATTACCTGAGAGGACATCTGTTTGCCATTATCTAAGTTAACAGTTGACGATGACACAGGATACAGAAGGCTTAGTTTCTCAATTTCCTGATCAGCTGCCAGCAAATTGCCTTCTACCCTGTCATTAATTAACTGTATTGAATCGGCCTGTAAAGCGAGTCCTTTGGCCTGCAGGCGACGCTGCAGCCATTGACTCAGCTGCTGACCTTCAATCGGCCAGACAGTAATAATAGCCGCCACATGGTCAAGCGCTTTGTACCATTTACTCTTTCGTGTTGCTGCTTCAACTTTACCGGCAATAATTAACAGAATAATATCCGGCGGCAGACTTTCACAATACTGAATTAGAGCGAGCCCCTTATCCGAGGGCTTGCCTGTCGGCATGTGAATTTCAATTAATTTTTTACTGGAAAATAAAGACAGTTCATTGGCCGATGTCAGCAGTCGATTCCAATCAAAGCCGGCATCTGCGGTATAAATCTCCCGTTCTTCATAACCGTAATATTTTGCCGCCTTGCGCAGCATATCAACTGCTTCGCGATGCTGCAATGGTTCTTCACCACAAACCATATAGACCGGATGCTGTCTTGCTTTTAAATCATTACGAAGTTGATCGACTCTTATTTGCATAATGTTATTTGCATAATGTTATTTGCATAAAAGGTATTGGCATAAAGTTATTCAGCAATGGCCTTCATACGACGTAAAACCTGAAAAATAGCAGGTTTCATCATTTCCTTGCGAATAATCGCTTCTTCGTTATCTATGCCCAGCACATTATTGGGATCATTCCTGAAGTTACGTAACACACTCACTGTCTGCTGCTCAGCAAGTTGAACGCCTTTATGATCCTGTACAACAAAGGAGATGTTCAGCTGCAATTCATATTCGCGAATTGCTTTACCCGCAACATTGAGTGCTTTACGCTGAGTGCCGCTCGAAACAACAGTAACAACAGATGTCGCAGTTTCCGGAGAAGGGACAATTTTAATGCCCACATTTTCCAGTGCCTCTGATAAAGCACGACCTACATCCGAATGACCTCTGCTAACAACTTGCACCCGTTCATATAATTCGGGCAAGACAATATCACCACGTAAATGAAAACCACAGCCAGTTATTATGATTGCTGTTAACAGTACAAGGAGGCTCATTCTAAAGCGGGTTTTAATATTTTTAATTTGATTCATCATGCTTCCTAATTGGCAACTATGTTGACCAGCTTACCTGGGACAACAATCACTTTTCGTATGGTTTTACCTTCAACATTTCGCACTGCACCCGCTGTTTCAAGTGCTAATTTTTCAATGGTTTCTTTGTCAGTATCTGCTGAAACTTGCAATTTATCCCGCAATTTACCATTCACCTGAACAATATACTGAATTGAGTCTTCAACCAGAGCAGACTCATCGACCTGCGGCCATAACTCATTCACTATCACACTATCATGTCCCATGAGCTGCCATAATTGATGACAAATATGCGGCACGATAGGCGATAACATCAATAGTACATCGTCCAGTACAGTCTGTTTTAATGCCCGGCCCTGCTCGGATTTATTCAGAGTTTCAGACATTTTATCCATCATATTTAACAATTCACGTACTTTGGCAATGGCCGTATTAAAAGTATGACGACGGCCGATATCATCTTCAACAGCACTAATAGTCTGATGTAATTTATGGTGCAATTTTTTACAGTCTTTATCCAGCTGCTCAGCATTGAGTGCCACTACTGCTCCGGCATCAACATGCTCAGTGACAGTTTTCCATAAACGCTTCAAGAACTTAAACTGCCCTTCAACACCACTATCAGACCACTCCAGTGATTGTTCCGGCGGCGCCGCATACATCATAAACAAACGTGCTGTATCAGCACCATATTTATCTATAATGCCCTGAGGATCAACCGTATTACCTTTCGATTTAGACATTTTGGCACCGTCTTTGAGTACCATACCCTGAGTCAGCAGATTTTTAAATGGTTCATCACCCTCAACCAGACCTTCATCGCGCATTAATTTATGGAAGAAGCGCGAGTACAGTAAATGTAGAATAGCATGTTCGATACCCCCTACATACTGATCCACAGGGCCCCAATATTTAGCCCGATCATCAAGCATTGCTTTATCGTTGTCAGCTGAACAGTAGCGCGCGTAATACCATGAAGATTCCATAAAGGTATCAAAAGTATCTGTTTCCCGCTCAGCATCCGCACCGCATTTGGGACACTGACACTGATAAAATTCAGGCATACTCTTAATTGGTGAGCCTTCCCCGGTAATCACCACATCCACCGGTAATATTACCGGTAAATCAGCTTCCGGTACCGGCAAAGAACCGCATTCAGGACAATTAATGATCGGAATGGGTGTTCCCCAATAACGCTGCCGGGACACACCCCAGTCACGCAGGCGATATTGAACCCGCTTATTGCCTTTGTTTATTTTTTCCAGTGCTGCAGGAATTTTTGACATCGCGTCTTGCGAACTCAAACCATCAAACTGTGCAGAATTAACCAGAACACCTTTTTCTGTAAAAGCCTGCTGCTCTATATCACAGCTCGAGTCATCAAAGCCTTTAGCCGGTGCGATGACCTGCTTAATTGGCAGTCCGTATTTCTGAGCAAATTCATAATCACGCTGATCATGGGCAGGCACCGACATCACTGCACCTTCACCATAACCCATTAATACAAAATTAGCGGTATAAACAGGAATCTGCTCGCCTGTAATGGGATGAATGACCTTCAGGCCAATATCCATACCTTTCTTTTCCATGGTCTCCATGTCTGCTTCTGCGGTGGACATGACCTTGGCTTCAGC
>JAPVVU010000335.1 GCA_028571885.1 Gammaproteobacteria bacterium
TACGTTTTGCAGACTCAGTTTCAGTTGAAATGGGTTATAAAAGAAGTTGTAAGTTGTAAGTTGTAAGTTGTAAGTTGTAAGTCAAAGAAAAATCAAAGGCATAAAAAATAAGGTTGGTAATTTATACCTTGGTGCTTTTTTCTTTTGCTTTAGACTTACAACTTACAACTTACAACTTACAACTTACAACTTACAACTTAAAACTTCTTTTATAACCCATTTCAACTGAAACTGAGTCGGCAAAACGTAAGGCATGGGGTTTGTCTATCTTGACTGACGCTTCCAGCACTTTTTCTGCTGTCGCAATCAAAGCAATAATGTCGCCGGCCATTTTTTCTAATAAATCAAATGATCGCTCTTCAACCAGAGCGATTATTTTTTTTGTCAGAATCTTATAATTGCAGGCATCATCAACCGAATCACTTGCTATTGCCAGCGTTGCATCATAACGCAAAACAATATTGACAATCACATCCTGCTTTTTAGTTTTTTCTTCTTCATTAAAACCAATAAACGTTCTTAGACGTAAATTTTTTATATGAATTGTTGCCAGATTCGGAGCCATATTCGGAGCCAGAGTGGAAGCCTTATTGGAAACCATAGTAGGAGACATTATATACTTGCTCCCCCTAACGAATTAAGTGCAAAAATTCAGATCGAGTGGCATGACCTTCACGAAATGCCCCAAGCATCATTGACGTGGTCATCATAGAGTTTTGTTTTTCAACCCCGCGCATCATCATACACAGGTGCTGAGCCTCCAATACAACACCGACCCCTTTAGCACCTGTCACCTGCATAATGGTTTCAGCTATCTGCTTGGTCATATTTTCCTGAATTTGCAGGCGACGAGCATACATATCAACAATACGGGCAATCTTGGACAAACCAATCACTTTACCCTGCGGCAGATAGGCAACATGGCATTTACCAATAAAAGGCAATAGATGATGTTCACACAGGGAATAAACTTCAATATCTTTAACCAGAACCATCTCATCATTTTCAGAATCAAAAATTGCGTCATTCACAACTTCATTGATATCCTGAGTATAACCTCGGGTTAAAAACCGGAAGGCTTTAGCAGCCCGTTCCGGAGTATCTCTCAGGCCATCTCTTTCCAGATCTTCACCGACTGCGGCAATGATATTGGCAAAATTCTCTTTCATGTTTTCTCAACTTTAAAATATTTTTGTGTCACTGCTTAAACCTGAATTGTAATCAATCAGGCATCAATAAAACAGCCCATTTTTTTAAGGGTATAGATTAAGATCTTTAATCTTTAATCTTTAAACTTACAACTTACAACTTACAACTTACAACTTATAACTTTCTTTCTTCGCCGCTTGCAGCTTTTCATACGCGGTCAATAAGCTTTGATGACGTTCCAGCCCCTGTAATTCCATACCGGTATCAAACAAACCATCATAATGGCTCTGGCCATCAATCAGAGCAATACACCGTTCCACTGTCTCTGGATCATACAAGGCATTCAGACCATCAAGATACATTGTTCGCTCTCTGTTTTCATCCAGTTGAATTTCCAACAGCGCAACTAATGCCCGATAAAGCTTCTCACGCAGATCGGACATTTGTTCCATTTCCAGACACCATTGAGCCCAGTCCAGGGCCTGTTCATAGTCGCCAATATGCAGAGCCAGCATGGCTTTCAGCTCACCAATTCTCAGGCTTTCCCAGACGCTTTGCGGATCAGGTGCAATGCCGATCAAACCGCAGACATCCGAATGATCACTATAATCACTTGCTTCCAGTTCCTGCAGTAATTCCTTTGCCTGCTCAGCATCCAAAGCACCCAGAGATAAAACTCGCTCTCGAAGAATAATGCCTTCGTTATTATTCTGCCAGGTCAATTCCTCAACGGGATAAATTTCCGAAACACCCGGAACCAGGATGCGACAGCCATAAACACCCAGGTGTTCATAATCTGCAATATAAATATCTTTATTTTCTTCATCAAACATAGACGACAAAAATTCAAATTCCGACTGCGTGTTATTATCAAAGTCCCAATAAACAAAGTCATAATCTTTTTCTTTTTTGAAGAAATCGTAGCTAATCAAACCACTGGAATCAATAAAATGTGTTTCCAGATTAACGGGATCGGCCACTGCTTCGTCATCAAAACAAGGTGTTTGAAAGCCATCCAGCGAATCCAGACGTCGTCCCTGAAGCAATTCAGTAATGGTTCTATCCAGAGCCACTTCAAAGCTCGGATGAGCGCCAAATGATGTCAGACAACGCCCTGATTCAGGTTCCATCATGGTCACTGACATGACAGGATAACGGCCGCCTAATGAAGCATCCTTCACTTCAATAATAAATCCTTCCTGCTCCAGCTCTACTTTTGCAGCATATGCCTTTGGATACATTTTAATTATATCGTCGGGAATATCAGGCAAGCTGATGCACTCAGCAATAATGCGGTTTTTAACATAACGTTCAAACACTTCTGAAAGCGCCTGGGTGCGCGCTTCCATCATGGTATTACCGGCAGACATGCCATTACTGACATAGAGATTACCGATAATATTAACCGGAAACCAGGTCTCCTGCTGATCCCGTTGACGCACAAAAGGCAAGGCACAGATACCGCGCTGTACATTTCCAGAATTGGTGTCCACCAGCAGTTCCGGGGTCAATTTCTTATCCGGGTCATAAAATGGCCATAATGTTTCATTTAATAAGTCTAAATATATCGTATCATCAAGCGGAAACCATTTTTCATCGGGATAATGCACAAAATCTGCATGAGCAATTTGCTTGCCCAGATAATAATCAGCGAAGAAATAATTACAGTTCAAACGTTCAAAAAATTCCCCCAGGGCACTCGCCAGACAGGCATTTCTGGTACTGCCTTTACCATTGGTAAATAATAGAGGACAATTTTTATCTCGAATATTGACTGAATAAATATTACTCACAGGGTTTAGCCAGAGCGCTTCTTCAATATCAAAACCAAGTAATTGCAGCTGAGCCTGCATTTTTTCAATCGAGACTTCCAAAGCCTCATCTTTACCTTTAATATAGGTTTTTGTCATTTTTCAAACCGCCCTGAACTGTTATATATTAACTTTATACATTATGAATCCACAGAAAGAGTATAGTAAAGCTCAATATCTATATACGCCTTTATTTTGTGAAGAAAACATCTGGCAACTATTGCAATCATTCTTAGTGATAAATGAGTCAGTGGCAAATGAGACTAAACACCTAAACACAGCCACTGATAAAATGTGGGCTCTTATCATAACCAATCCAGGGCAAAAGATCGCCTTACTCAATCAACAGGCCGCAGCAATAAACCAACCCGTCATCTGGGATTATCATGTTATTATGCTGGCAGAAATCAATTACCAGTATCTGATTTTTGACTTTGACACCCGTCTACCCTTTGTCACGCCCCTGCAGGAATATTTGCAGCATACTTTTATCCCCCCGGATAAACTCCCGCAAGAATTTACACTTTATCTCAGAAAAGTACCCGCTCAGTCCTATCTGGATAAATTTTACTCGGATCGCTCTCATATGCAGAATCAGATTGATACATCTGAGTTCCCTCCCTGGCCTGTTATCAATGCAGACAAGGCACACTGCATTACCTTGGCGGATTATTTAAAAACTGAGCAGAAATTAGATGATAAAAGCCAGGTGCATAAGGTCTCTTCACTGGAAGCACTGGAGTTATGGTTAACTGATCACTGATTTTCTCATCAGTCATTCCTTGTCAATCACTTCTTACCAATAACTTCTTGTTAATAACCTCTTGTTAACAACCTCTTTCCAACAACTCCTTGTTAACAAGAAGATTCGCTCATTAAAGTAGGACATATTTTGTGAACGGGGACTTCGACTCTGTGCACTAATATCGGTAACTTCTAATAATTCAATCTCAAAATGCTCACCATATAGCTGATAAACCTCGTCTTGAGTAACAGAAAA
>JAPVVU010000336.1 GCA_028571885.1 Gammaproteobacteria bacterium
ATTTATAGAATATCTGAAAATTTAAATTAAAGGAATTCTTAATGAAATTTGTAAATAGTCTATTTATTTTAGTTGCTCTTGGCCTAATGCCAATAGCCTCTTTTTCTGCTCCGGAACCAGTCAATCCAAAAAAACAAACACCCTGGAAACTTTATGTGGACTCTAAAGAAGCTTATGAGATGAAACGAAAGATGGGTGATAAAGTACTCTTTATTGATGTACGTGATCCCATTGAGATTATGTTTACCGGTTTTACTGATGTTGCAGATATTAACATTCCATTCAAGGTCGCGAATAAAGATGCATGGCATAGTAAAAAACCCGTTTTTTCTATGGCGAAAAATCCTGATTTTGAAAAAGCCATTGCCTCGACTCTCAAAGCAAAAGGCTTAACAAAAGACACGCCCATTATTCTTATGTGTCGTTCAGGTGGTACCAGAGGTGCACCTAGTGCACAACAATTATGGGGCAAAGGTTATACAAATGTCTATGTTGTAACAGATGGCTTTGAAGGTGATAAAATTAAAGACGGTGATCAAAAAAACTGGCGTTTAGTTAATGGCTGGAAAAATTCCGGTCTACCCTGGTCATATAAATTAAATAAAGAAAAAATGTATTTTAAGAATTGATATTGCACAGGTACTAATTTCCATGCCAGCATGGGAATTAGTGTATCGATTAAATAAGCTGTTTTTGAATACAATATAATTATAAGCCACGCCGATAACCTGCAGCAAACGCCACAGGTTATCAGTTTTTTGTGTTTATACTGCTTAAGCTTCAGTAAATCTTTTCTAACAATTCTTCAGCTTTTAAGTCTGTATAATCTTTTTCAATGTGCTTATCCACCATTTTTGCAACATGTTCATTCATATGTCCATTAAGCAAACCATGAAAATGCGGCGATGAAACAATAATTAAGTTATTATATCTATTTTCATTACGCGCAGTATCTAATTCATCCGCCAAAATCTTTGCAAAACGATCCACTTCATACTCTTTAGGTGAAGTGGCTTCAGTAAATGAACCATGCGCAGCCTTGCTGACATCTCCATTAAAATGACCTGGTCGGTCAGATGCCAGATCGATACCTTTGTCTCTACTTTCTGAATGATTGAATTCTTTTATCAAAGATAAAAGTTTAGGATCATATTTTTTCTCGAACAAACGAGCTTCACTGCCATTAGCGATAAGAACCCATGTAGCATTCATACTAAACCTCCCTATATTAATTGCTATTTACCTACTTTAAGTATAGTAGATAATCGTGATAAGGTCTAAATTAAAAGTCACGGCTGCTTTTAAATAATCCCATCTCATCCAATATGACACACACTGCAGGGACTAAAAATAATGAAAAGATAGTAGCAGATAGCAAACCAAATACCAGGCTGGCGACTAATGGGATCAAAAATTGTGCCTGTGTACTTGTTTCGAGTAACAAGGGGGTCAATCCGGCAATGGTTGTCAATGATGTCAGAATAATAGCTCTAAAGCGTTTAACTGAGGCATTTTGAGCCGCATCAACGATTGTCATATCATTCTTTAACCCGTCTTTGATAAACACCAGTAGTAGAATACTATCATTAACAACGATGCCAATCAGTGTTGCCATGCCAACCAGACTCGGCATGGAAATATCAAGGCCAAGTAATAAATGACCGCCGATGACACCAATCAAACTGGTCGGAATAGCTAATATAACCGCCAGGGGTTGGGCAAAACTTTTAAACTGAAAGGCCAGAATAAAATAAACACCAAGCAGTCCAAGGAAAACATTGAATTGCAAAGAATTACCCGTCAGGGCACTTTCTTTTCCCTGTCCCTGAAAGGCAGAACGTACGCCAGGATATTTTTCTTTCAAAGTGGGCAAAAATTCTTTTTTGGTTATCTGCATCAAATGACGTGCGTTAATAATTTCCGTATTGATAGTACCCTGAATAGTAACTGTTTTTTGCCCATTGACCCGATGAATACGAGAAAAACCTCTGGTTTTTTTAATTTCTGCAACTGCTGAAAGAGGAACCAGTTGCCCCTGATTATTTCGTACCATCAGATAATGCAAATCCTCCAGACTGTCACGATCATTCAACTCTAAACGCGCGATGACATCCTCTGCTTCATAGCCTGATTGTACTTCTAATTTAGTCCCTCCATGTAACGCTGCTCGCACAGAATCTGCAACTGCCCTGGCCGTAATACCAAAACTGCCGGCACTCTTTTTCAAACGGATCTGCAGCTCAGGCTTACCAGGCCTTAAATCATCCGATAAATCCTGAACACCTTTAAACTGACTTAACCATTGTTGTAAGTCCTGAGATGCCTGTTTTAATTGTTCCAGCTTATTGCCTTGCAGACGAATATCAATTGCTTTACCAGCAACACCTCGCTCCCGGTCGGTAAATTTTAATGCGATGACATCAATTGGTTCTCCAGTGAGTTCTCTCCAGCGATTGAGCATGGTATCGATACTTCCCACTCTTTGTTCGGCAGGCAGTAAATCGGCACTGATTGTTGCCAGGTGTGCTCCACTTTCATAAGCATCTTTATTGGTATTAAATAGTACGGTAATATTTTTCACCAGGCGCTTTTGTTTGCCATGCGCCTTATCCTGCAGTGCAGAAAACTCTTCATCGAGTTTTTTTAAAGCCGATACGACCTGATTTACAACGCCTTCTGTTCTGTCAAATGGAGTACCCTGAGGCAATAGTATGCGAGCCTGTATGACATTACTTTCCAGATTAGGCAAAGCGCGATATTTAAGCAGGCCGGCTGGAAAGCTGGCATAGAGAATAAGGATAAAACTCATAATAATTCCCAGAGTCAGATAAGGCTGGGCAATTGTTTTTCTTACCAGTGGCGCAAATAGATCATCTCTTAGAAAGGTAAATTTTTTATCAAACCATTGATGAATGGCTGAGCGCTGAGAAGTCACCAATTGTCCGCTGCTATGCAGTAAATGAGCGGGTAGAATCAAAAAGGCTTCCACCAGACTAACGGCCAGGGTAACAATAAGAACAACCGGTAAATAACTGAGAATAGCACCCATTTTCCCAGACATGTAGGCTAATGGGCCAATAATGATAACGGTGGTCAGGAATGATGAAAATACACCGGGGGCAACTTGTGTGACACCTTTTACAACGGCATCTATTTTAGTTTGTCCCTTACGCAATTGAGCCGCTACATTTTCAGACAGAACGATTGCATCATCCATTAATAAGCCAATAGCGACCAATAAAGCAACCAGAGTAATCATATTAAGCGTGTAGCCTAAAAACTGCATCACAAAAATGGCGCCAAGAAATGAAACAGGTAAGCCCATCGTCACCCAGAAACTGTATCGAAAACTAAAAAAAAGCCACATGGTCAGAAATACCAGGATCAGTCCCTGAACACCGTTGGTCACTAGAATACGCAAACGATCTCGGATCACCGAAGTCACATCCTGACTTATTTCCAGTGAAATGCCGCGTGGCGCATTACGTCTTTCTCGCTCCAGATGAGTCAGAATAACTTTCTTTACCTGCAGGGCATCTTGAGACGTTGTTTTTGAAATTTCAAGAAGAGCCGCTCTTTGACCATTAAAAAGAATCTGATCTTCTTTTTGTTTAAATTGACGGGTAATTGTTGCAACATCTCCTAATCGAACCTGCCCACCATCAGGGCTGGAAATAATGACCAAATCAGCAAATTCCTGTTGGCTTCGACGTTGTTCTGAAAGTCGGACAATAAAATCCTGAGACTGTGTTTCCAATATACCCGAAGGCAGATCAAAACTCTGCCGCTCCAGAAGCTCAATAATATCAGTAATGGATAATTTATAACGCCGCAAAGTCTCGGCGGTAATATTAATGACAATATCTTGCTCAGAAAAACCAAGTAATTTGACCTGGGCAATTTGCGGATCAAATTTAAGGTGATCTTTGACCTTATTGGCATAGGCTTTTAAATGGAC
>JAPVVU010000337.1 GCA_028571885.1 Gammaproteobacteria bacterium
GCAGAACGGATCAGTGCCTTTGAGGGGATGCAGCCAGTATTAAGGCAGTCGCCGCCCATTTTATGTTTTTCAATTAAAGTCACTTTTGCTTTAACCGCAGCCGCAATATACGAGGTCACAAGTCCGGCAGCGCCAGCACCAATAACAACCAGATTGCGATCAAACTTTTTAGGCTTTTTGATGCCTTTGTAGACCTGATTAGCTTTTAATAGAGTAATGAGCCTCTTTGCAATGAGAGGAAAAATTCCCAATAAAGTAAATGAAATAATTAATGGCAGGGATAAAATACCGGAGGCCGACTCTAATTGCCCAAGCTGGGTACCGGCATTAACATAAACGGCTGTTCCCGCCAGCATACCAATCTGACTGATCCAATAAAAAGTACGTGTTTTGATGGGCGTTAATGCCATGACCAGATTGATCATGAAAAACGGAAATACCGGTACTAGCCTCAGGGTAAACAGGTAAAAGGCACCCTCTTTTTCAATGCCCTTATTAATTCGTTCAAGATGACTGCCAAAACGATTCTGAATACTGTCACGCAGCAAAAAGCGGGACACCAGAAAAGCCAGAGTGGCGCCGATGCTGCTGGCAAAGGATATTAAAACAAGTCCCCAGACAAAGCCGAAAACGGCACCACCTATCAAAGTTAATAAAGTGGCGCCGGGTACAGAAAGTGCGACAGAGATGATATAAATAATGAAAAAACTGGCTGAAACAATCACGGGATTAGCCTGATAATAATCATTAAACTGCAGTTGGTTTTCTTTTAAATAGGCGAAGCTGAGATAGTGTGATAAATCAAAGGCGAAAAAAGCAATAATTGCTACAGCAAGCAAAGTAATAACAATTAATTTTTGCAAGGACTTTTTCTTTGGCGTTTGTTTTGAGGGCGTTTTTGCAGACATAGAATATTTGCCTTTTTCTCTGAACCTGAGCTTCAGTATATTGGAAAGAAAGTATTATTACTGTAAAGAAGTTTAGTGACTATTATGGATGAAGTGTAGTGGTAATACTACAGCGTGAAACTGTGGTTATTACTTATCCTTGAGTAACAGTTTTTTCTCAAATGCGGGTGCATTTCTATCGACAGCCTGTGCCTTTTCATTGGTCACCCAGTTAATGATGCGGCCATCGGGATTGTCTTTTTGAACTTCATCACAGGTATTGAGACACTGCCCGCATTGAGTGCAGGTAAATTTTGCCCGCTTGATACTACGGGTGTGCAGGCGCATAGGGCAGGCTCGATCACATTCGCGATCACAGGATTGACAGGCATGTGCTCTGGATTTGTCAAAGCTGACGACCATTGCCTTGCTGTTGGCCATCCAGATGAGGCTTTGAAAGACACCGACAGCACAGCCAAACTTACAAAACAGGTGGCGTGCAAAAAAGAAGTCAAGGGTAAAGATAGTCGTGGCAACTATCAGAAATCGCGTTGAGCCAGGACCCAGCTCGGCATGAAGTAAACCGGGAATTAATTCTTTGGGCGGTAATAAATAACTCAGTAAACTAAACGCCCAGACAAAGGCCATGGCTGCACAGGAAAGGAAAACCAGCATCCAGGGCAATACTCCCCTGCTTTTCCGGCTGGCCTTTTCCCAGATGGTGACGCGGTTTAAGTGCTTGAGCATCATGTCATTAAAAATTTCCACGATGGAAAAATGGGGGCAAAGCCAGCCGCAATAAATGCGTCCCATTTTCCAGATAATTATGGTGATAATAACAATGAAACTCAATACGGGTAAAAAAGCACGGGTGAGCAGTGTTATTGCGGCAGAAGCTGCATCACCCTGTCCATGTTGAAAGGATTCCAGTCCCAGAGTCCAGGGCTGACCAAATATTATAAAATGTCCCAGAGTGAGATCCAGACGAAAAATATCCAGAAACGGGGCAAAAATAAATAATAGAAAAAAGCTGGTGCGGGTAAATAGCCTGATTTTCTCCCGTTTAGTTTTTTGCTGATAATTCATAGTTTGCTAAGCGCTTATCTCTATCATCATTGATTGCCATTAAGGTTAGTTGATCTTTAACGTACTTTCATTATTTTAAGTCAAGCTGCAGTTAATCAATAATATCTGACCTTGTACTGTCAATAAATGCTAAAACATCGGTTTGTTCAGTTTCAGAGACTTGAAAATGACATAAAGTTTCCTGCAGGTGAACAATAAAAAGGGACCAGTCACTTTCAGTAATCCCCATTCCATGATGAGATGTTTTGTTATCACGACCAGTATAAAGTACAGGGCCGCCGGCATTAGCACACAGATAATCAATTAGGAGTTGTTTCTCCCTGTTAATACCATCAGTTCCTCTGTTTTTCCAAAATCGACCCAGTTGCGTATCTTGCATAAGACGTGAGATAAGCTCATTGACGACAGCTGAAATGGCGTCATAGCCACCAAGACGAATATATAATGTGTTTTGTTTACTCATTACTTTCTCCCATTAATATCTTTGAAATTATCAATATATTTATTGATATATATGGGCTAGTATAACGTTTATAGTGACAGTAGTTGTGGCAGGAGAGTGGTTTTTTTGTGATATTTTTGTGATAAATCAGTCTGGACTAACAAACATATAGCCCACACCGGAAATCGTTTTTATCGTCAGATCGGGTAATTTTTTTCGAAGACGACGTAATAATGAGCGTAGAGAAGATTCTCCAACAACAACACTCGCCCATATATGTTTCTCAATGGTTAAATATTGGGTAGGAAGATCACGATTAATAATGAGTATTTCTAACAGCTTTAATTCCTTTTTTGTTAAAAAAACAGTTTGTCCATTTTTTGTCAGTGTGAGATGTGAGTGATTAAACTCATAATTTGAACCGAGTGAGGTATTTTTATCAAGTATTGATAAACGTTTTTTGTATCGATGTAATTCTGTTTCAACCTGTTCATGTTTAATATTATTTCGATAAGCCTGTATTAAGTTACCACAGGTAATTAAAAATGGTTGCAGCGATTCTGCAAGCGTTTTATGGTACCCATTTTTCCGGTTCGCAATGCCAACGCAGCCTAATAATTTGCCGCCAGCATAAAAGGGTACACCCATAAACGCATTAAGTGGCGGGTGACCTTCGGGCAAACCAAATCGACGTGGATCAGTTGCTGGATTGTTTGATATAACCAGTTGCCCCGTTTTTAAAACAGAGCCATAGAGAGAATTAATTTTGGAAAAAATCATGCCTTTTTGTTTTGTTTTTTTATAAAGACACCTTGTCTTTTCACTCCATGCAATGTTTGTTGTTGCGTAGCTTTTAATATAGGGTTCATTCTCATCTGTGTAAAAAACTTCACCAATAAATCCATACTCGCTGTTAGTTATTTCAAGTAATGTCTCAAGAAGTCCATTAAATAAAATGTAAGGATTAGTTTCAGTTATGTAATGAGAGAGTACAGTCGTAATGGCATTGAGTAATAATTTTTCAGGTATTTGTGGCTCAGATTGCTTCATATTTGATCGGCATTATGTGCTTATTTTGTTCGTTATAATAGAAGTTTATTTTTTTGCATCAGGCTAACTTATAGTATCTGGATATATTTGCATTATTCCATATCAAGAAAAATTTAATTCACAATACTGACTTTGGTATTAATTATTTCGGCTTGATTTTTATTTAGTAGCAAAATTGGCTTGAATGCCCTTAAGAAATTGACCTGTACCGCCTTCCTTGTATGACAAGCTGCACAATGATAATAAAAAATGACCGTTTTTGTGTCAAAGTTGAGAGATTCATCGGATATCTTTGATTGCTTTATTTCTAAACTGAAGTTTAGTAATATTATATCTCTAGTTAATAACTAATTTATTGACTTCCGTCAAGGTATCTATTTAATAGAAGCGACAGAATACTGCTAAGTTGCAACCTTATATAGGCACGATAATCAAATAGGAATAAATCATGTTTAGCTGGTTTTTA
>JAPVVU010000338.1 GCA_028571885.1 Gammaproteobacteria bacterium
TACCGGCAAGTTGAGCACGCTCATCAGCCTGATTTAATGTCTTTTCAGCATCAAATTCTGTTTGAATGGTACTGATTTTCTGCAACTTTTCTTCCTGCTGTTCCAGCTCAATTTGTAAATGCTCCTGTGCTTCATCCAGGCCTTTAACTTTTTCTTTTTGTTTCTTTAATTCAACTTGCAAACCACCCAGATCCTTGATCAGGCTTTTGCCCTGTTGATCAAATTCATCATAATCTGCTTTACGTTCATCCAGTTCTTTTTCCAGAGTATTAAAACTACTGAGGTCAAGATTAGCCAATGCAGTTTCTGCCTGTTTCAGGCGGCGGTGATGATCCAGCATAGTATTGATTATGCTGACATAATTCAACGTTTTAATGGGATCAAGTAAAGCAAATATCTGACTATTATTCTGCTGAGTCCGATACAGTTTATTGGCCTCATCTTCCTGAATTCTCAGTTCTTCCTGCTTGGCAGTCAGCGCACGTTCTCGCGCCCCCTGACCAAACACCAGTTCAGCATCGGGCAGGTCACAACGCCACATACTATAGCTGCCCGCGGCAAGACCATCAGGTGTAATTCCTCTTGCAGTTGAACGCAGGGTTTCAGCATCAGGCACCCTTAAAACATTGCCATAAGATGCCTTGAGATAATATTCGGCTGTTTTATGCTCAAATTTCATGATGCTGACAATAGAATCCTTCTTAACGTCTAAGCGTTTCATATCCCGTCTGGCTCGACTGCCCTGAATTACTTTGGCGCGATTGCGATTACCGCCCGGCATATTGCGTACAATGCGAATCGCTTCAGCTTCAAAATCTTCTTCCACCAGAATCGAAAAACGTCCCCCGCCAAGATAACCTTCAATGGACATCTGCCAGTCGGATTCCAAAACTTCAATATAATCACATAAAACCCGGGGATCAGCCTCCGGGCATTGTTGTTCAATGGCACTCAATGCTAATTGCACATAATGGGGATAGGTAATTTTATGAGACTGCAGGGCATCAATTTCCTGTTGTTTCTGCTGCATTTTATGCTGTGTCTGCTGCAATAAATTTTCCTGACGAGTCAGAAGCTGCTGCAATTGATCTCTTAAACTAATCGCAACAGCAGACGCATTGTGGCTGTGCTTTTTTTTCAGCGAATTGTTCAGCAAATTCTTAACCAGGCCTAACTCACTACTGTGCAAAAGCATCACCAGACGATTATGTTCCTGCTCTGCAATCAAGGCGTTATCCAGGTGCTTTTCCAGTGGTGAGATATCAACCCAGTCACTGCCCAGCAAACTGTGTAAATCAATTTCAGATTTTTCTTTTAAGGCAACAACTTTACGCACTTGTGCCAATAAATCTTTGCTATCAAAGCCCGCCAGCTCTACACCCAGAGAACTTTTTTTCAGTGCTTCTAATAATGCGGCACTATTTTCAGTATTTTTTGTCAGCAGAAAATTTTGTTCCAGTAAGGGTCTGCTTTGTTCTGACAATTGGCTATTGTGCTGCTCAATGGTGGCCAGCAATTCATCTTTGTCTTTCAGGGCTTTAATACCCTGACGTTGAGCTTCCAGTGAAACAATTTCCTGGTGAGCCTGCTTGCGGCGATCTTCAGTGATAATAATTTTTTTCTCATGATCACTGATGGTCTCTGCTATATATTGCTGTTCTTTTTTGGCTTTCAGATAACCACTTTGATTAACCAGAGACTTCCGTTTGGCTTCTGTATAATGATTAACGATTAAGTCAACCCAGTGGTCAATATAACTATGACAGTATTGTCCAGCCTGATTCAGCAGCTCAATTGAGGTAATAATAAAACGTGCATCTTCTTCCATGCCGTGAATAGTTTTCATCGACTCAGAGATATCACGAATGGCATCCCCCATATCTTTATTTTCTAAAATTTCATGCGCTACAAAATCATTGATGCTTTTGACCGGTTTATACGCCATAAAAGATGAAAAGGTTTTTGCTGCATGCATGGCTTCTCTATCTGAAACCGCATCGGTTTTACCTCTTAAAACAGCATACAATCGCCTCAGGTAGGGACGTTTTTTGCTATACTGTTCAACTGTTTTAGCACCGTATTTTTGTTTTAATTGATGCTCTATTTCAGTGATAGGGACAATGTGAATAGCGTGAGAAACGTGAGCAGCGTTTTTTTCTATGTCGGTATCTGTCTGTACTTGTTCAGCCTGCAGGAAATCAGCCTGCTCCAGTGTTTCTCCCTGGAGAATAAAAAACGTTAATTCATCCTGTCTTGCCTGTTTCTGATTGCCCGCTTGATCAACATGGGCGCGAATTCCCATGACGGCAGTAAAAGGTTCGGCTGTCTCTCCCTGCGTTGGGTGAAATACAGCGGCCAGATAGCCATCAGTATTCCAGGGGCGTGCGTAACTGCCGTCATCACAACCCAATACATAGGAGGCCAGAGTGCGAACCTGTTTGCCACGACGACCACGTTGGGTGGTTTCATCCTGTCCCGGATTATAGTTGTAGAGGTTTTCATGGGCCGCAGTCATAATAGTCTGAATGCCATCTGCTGCAGTTGTTTTTCCTGAACCATTACCGCCTGAAAATAAATTAATGGGCCCGAATTCAAAATCCAGTAAAGGTATATTGCCCCAATTGATAAAAATTACTTTTTTAACAAACATAGATTCGTTTATTTAGCCTCTTTTTTTGTGCTTTCAGCTTCAGTAGCTTCTGCATCACTGCTCTGTGCTTCTCCGGACACTATTCCTCCAGATAAGAGGGACAGAGCCTCTTCACTCATAAAGCGAGTAATGGTGGGACGAATTCTCAGCCAGCAGTCGTCCTGCTCTTCATCATCATCCATTTTAAAATGAATCAGGCGCAATTGCTTCAGACGTGTCAGTAAGCGATTTCGTTCCGTCAGCGTTTCTGGTAATGTGCGATTCAACAGGTTACGCATACCAATACTTAATGCTTCCATTGAGATCATGACACAGCCATTTTCATCCATCTGCCCTTCACGCAGCGATTTATCATATTCGGCTCGCAAGACTAAGATGACAGCAATATCCTGTTGTGATAAACGTTGCCGGAAACCACTATTAAAAGGCTGATCAACTTCATCCGGCAGACCCGGAACTTGTGCACCGGGTGGATAAATACGTACAAAGTGAAAGCGCTCATCATGCTGCAGACGAATGCCTATCATGACCAGATAATCTTCAACCAGATTTTTTAATTGTAAAAAGCGATCATAGAGTTGTTCTTCAATCTGACTTTCATCACGACATAAAATCCCATAATCCAGCAAACGGATGAGTAATTCTGAAAACTCTTCCAGTTTATAGTTCTTTTTTTCTAATTGTTCGGCAAATAGATCGCTGATCATTTAAGGCTCTGCTTTTTTATTAAGAATTAAAGTAATTATTCAGCGCGTAATTATTAATTACCCGTGTTAAGCCTATGGTCACTTATTTTTCCGACTTTGAGAACTCACTTCGTTCAAACAATCAAAGTCAAAAAAATAAGCAACCACAGGCTTTTTGTTAATAATATGCTGAATAGTTACTAAAAATATAAGTTTACTAATAAGAGTCGAATTATCGACCAATAATAATTTTTCCAGCTCAATTTTTTTGGAGGACTGCTCAGAGTCGCTTTGATATAGAGTAGCCCCATTTTTTTTGCTGGTCACAAGTAAAGGGAGGATGGCCATGAGCCAACACAGACAAAATAAGAATTATCCGTTAATACAATCGAAATTAATATTTATTGGCATGTTTTTTTTGCTAATATTGGCAGGTAATTCTTATGCAGCAAAACCACCGCCAATTCCCTTAAGCTGTAGTATTTCACCTGCTGACGGGACTGCAACCGCAGGTACAGGAGTCACTTTTAACGGCTCTGCTGA
>JAPVVU010000339.1 GCA_028571885.1 Gammaproteobacteria bacterium
TAAAGAGTCTGTGGTTGCTTATTTTTCTGACTTTGATTGTCTGAGCGTAGCGAGTTCTCAAAGTCAGAAAAATAAGCAACCATGGGCTCAACAGTGGTCATTAAGAAATATACGCTTCTAAGTTACAAAAATATAAGTATTTGTATTTTATATGTTTTGTAACTTGTAGATGGTTAGCCGTTTTACGGCTTGGGTTGCTGAATAGTTACAAGTGTTTTTGGTAAAAACCAGTATTGGCAAGGTGGATTCAATTGTCTGGGGACGTTTACTCTTACCCCCAGGAAGCATCTATGGCAGACGAATCAGTCCACCCACTGCTCGTTTTGATAAATTTATCCGAGCGAGCTGCTGCTTTTTTTAACGTCCAAATAAAGCAATTTAAGACAATATTTTACCAAGACGCTCAATAAAAGCCTGATTTTCTTCTGCAGTACCGACGGTCACTCGAAGACAGTTAGCCAGTGGGCCGGAAGAATCAGCAAAGCGTTTGATCAGCACACCTGAACGCTTAAGTGCTGCAAAAATAGTTTCTGAACTCATATTATCGACTTGGAACAAAATAAAATTGGCTGCACTGGGATATTGGGTAATACTATCCAAAGAATTCAGGGCCTGTTGTAAAATTGTTCTGTCGGCGCAGATCTGATTCGTTTGTTGTTCCAGAATATCATCATGTTGCAGTGCAAATTCAGCACTGAACTGAGTTAATACATTGATATTATAAGGCAAGCGAACTTTATCAAACTCATTAATCCATTCAGGCAGCCCGCTGAGCATACCCAGGCGCAGACCTGCCAGCCCCATTTTAGAAACCGTTCTCATTACCAGCAGGTTGTCATACTCCGATAACATGGGCATAAAACTATGACCGGCAAATGCATGGTAGGCTTCATCAACCACAACCAGTCCCGGAGCCATTTCAATGATCTTTCTGACAGCCTGCTCTGAAAATAAATTACCTGTGGGATTGTTAGGATAAGCTAAAAAAATAACCGCAGGCTGATGTGTTTCAATCGCCTTTTCCATAGCAGGCATATCCAGTTGAAACTGTGAATCCAGTGGAATACCCTGATATGCCATATTGGTGAAACGGGCTATCATCTGATACATCACAAAGGTAGGTTCAGGCGCCATCACTACACTCTCGGGATTAACATCATGCTTAGCGTTTTGTTTAGCGTCCTGTTTAGCATCTTGCTTAGAGAGTGCCATGCAAATAATCTGAATTAACTCATCAGAGCCATTGCCCAGAATAGAACTCATGCCTTCAGGGACATCCATGACCTGTTCGATTCTTGAGGTAAGTGTTGATGCCGAGGGATCGGGATAGCGATTCATTGGAATATCAGCCAACTGAGACAACCATTGTTGTTTCATTGACTCAGGCCAGAGATAAGGATTTTCCATGGCATCCAGCTTAATCATATCGCCGGGGTCAGGCACATGATAAGCCGAGAGCGAACGAATATCCTCCCGGATCCATTGCTTAACCAAATCAGTCATTTACTTCTGCTCCCCTGGATATTAACTGCTCTTTTTTATTCTATATTCTGCGCTGCGAGCATGGGCAGTCAAACCTTCACCGCGAGCAATCACTGAAGCAATTTTACCCAGCTCTGAGGCACTCTCTTCTGTGCACATAATTAAGCTGGAACGTTTCTGGAAATCGTAAACACCTAATGCAGAACTAAAGCGTGCAGTTCTTGAGGTCGGTAAAACATGGTTAGGTCCCGCACAGTAATCACCCAGCGCTTCAGCAGTATATCGTCCCATAAAAATAGCACCCGCATGGCGTATTTTTGGTAATAGCGCCTGAGGATCATCAACAGAGAGTTCCAGATGTTCAGGTGCGATATAATTACAAACCTCAATGGCTTCATCTATATCTTTCACGTGAATAATTGCTGCACGTTCATTCAGAGAAACCTGAATAATATCTTTACGCTCCATCTCACCCAGTAAACGTTCAATGGAAGCCTGCACTTTATCTAAAAATTCAGCATCCGGAGAAATCAGTATAGGCTGGGCATCTTCATCGTGCTCAGCCTGAGAAAACAGATCCATAGCAATCCAGTCCGGATCAGTTTTACCATCACAAATGACCAGTATTTCAGATGGTCCTGCAATCATGTCAATACCAACGCTGCCAAAAACCATACCCTTTGCAGTGGCAACATAGATATTTCCCGGGCCAACAATTTTATCAACCTGCGGCACAGACTCGGTACCATATGCAAGAGCAGCAACTGCCTGAGCACCGCCCACGGCAAACACTTTATCAACGCCGGTAATAGCGGCGGCGGCAAATACCAGCTCATTAACCAGTCCATCTGGTGTTGGTACAACCATAATCAGTTCTTTAACACCAGCAACCTTTGCAGGTATTGCATTCATTAATACCGACGACGGATAAGCAGCCAGTCCACCCGGCACATAAAGTCCCACTCTGTCCAATGGCGTCACCTGCTGTCCCAGCAGCGTGCCATCATCTTCGGTATAAGACCAGGATTCGGTTTTTTGCTTATCGTGATAGCGTTTTACCCGCTCAGCAGACACTTCAAGTGCATGGCGTTGTTCATCAGACAAACCATCCAACGCCTGTTGCAAACGTTCTGTTGGAATAGATAACACCGACATATCTTCGGCGCTCATTCGATCAAATTTATTGGTGTATTCGAGCAGAGCCTTATCACCTTCTCTGCGCACATCAGCCAGAATTTGTTTGACAGTAGATTGCACAGAATCATCCGAGACACTATCCCAGGCCAGTAAATCTTTCATTAGTGGCCAGAAATTGCTGTCAATGGTCTCAAGGCGCTTAATATTAAGCATGATAAACTCCGGTGGATTTGTTCTTAAATGAGGATTCTTAAGTTTAAGATTCTTAAGCTGTAGTATAGTTACGCGTTGACTGCTTCAGCAATACGCTCAATCAGTAATTTGACGCGATGATGTTTCATTTTCATCGATGCTTTATTGACAATCAGCCGAGAGCTGATGTCAGCAATATGTTCAAGTGGTGTTAAACCATTCGCTTTTAAGGTGTTGCCGGTATCAACAACATCAACAATGCGATCTGCCAGGCCGACAAGCGGTGCCAGCTCCATAGAACCATAAAGTTTGATGACTTCTACCTGAATACCCTTCTCGGCATAAAAACGTTTTGCGGTATTAACAAATTTGGTAGCCACTCGCAGGCGACCAGAAACCGGTTTATCATCAACCGGACCTGCAGTCATTAAGCGGCATTTAGCAATTTTCAGATCAAGCGGCTCATAAAGACCTTCACCACCGTGCTCCATCAGAACATCTTTGCCTGCAACGCCCACATCAGCAGCACCATATTGTACATAAGTCGGTACATCAGTTGCCCGAATGATCACTAATTTTATATTGTCATGATTCGTGTCAAGGATCAGTTTACGGCTTTTATCCGGATCATCAATGGGATAAATATCAGCATGAGCAAGCAAAGGTAGTGTTTCTTTAAAGATTCGTCCTTTGGATAGCGCTATCGTCAGGGTATCACTCATTTATTAATCTCTTCTCTTTTCTTTTTTCTTTTTTCTTTAACTTATTTTTCAGCTTTTAGCCGGGCACCCGGCGGATTGAAGCACCTAATTGTAATAATTTTTCCTCGATGCACTCATAACCACGATCAATGTGGTAAATCCTTTCAACCTCAGTTTCACCATCAGCAATTAACCCGGCAATAACCAGGCTTGCAGAGGCACGTAAGTCAGTTGCCATAACAGGTGCTGCAGTCAATCTGTCAACACCTTTAATTATAGCAGTATTACTTTGCAGGTTTATGTTAGCGCCCATTCTTTGCAATTCCTGAATATGCATAAAACGATTTTCA
>JAPVVU010000340.1 GCA_028571885.1 Gammaproteobacteria bacterium
AAGCCGAAATTGAAGTACAGATACCAATGGGTTATTTTCGCGGACTTTTACGTTCAGATAAAAAAATTAATCTGCTTGAACAATCAACACAACAGCTCAATAATACACTGGGTATTACAACACAGGTGGTTTTACGTGAAGGCGGTCTGACGACAACATGGGATGCAAAATTTTCGCGCCTTACGGATACACTTGATCCTAAAACACGTACTATTGGCGTTATTGTCGAAGTAAACAATCCTTATGGTGATGTCACCCCCGGCAGTAAACCACCTTTGGTAAAAGGTTTCTTTGTTGAAGTACATTTACATGGTGCACCCAGACCAGATAGCCTTATAGTACCTCGCTCTGCTTTGCATAATAAGCATCTTTATCTCGTCAATGACCAAAATAGATTAGAGATAAAAAAAATTAATGTTGAACTCTATCAACCTGAGTTTGCAGTAATATCCAGTGCTCAGGAAAATGAAACTAAAAATCCAATTAAAGCGGGCGATAAAATCATTATTTCTGATCTCATTCCCGCCATTAAAGGCATGCTTCTTTCAGCACAAAACGATCAGGAAGCAGGTGACTATCTAAAAGCTCTTACCCATCATTCAAGTGCGAACTCAAGAGTCATGGGAGTGCAGTAATGCTTGATTTTTTTACCCGACACCCAACAGCAGGCAATTTATTAATGCTGCTGCTATTGGCACTGGGACTTATGTCTCTCCCCTCTTTGAAACGTGAAACATTTCCTGATTTTGATCCGCAAAAAGTCGAGATCCGTATTGTATACCCTGGTGCCAGCACTGAAGATGTCGAAGAAGCCATATGTCAACGTGTTGAAGATGCCATAGACAGTATCAATGATGTCGAAGAAGTCATTTGTATTGCCCGTGAAGGCATCAGTACAACAGCAGTTGAAATGGTAGAAGGCGGCGATATTTCTCGCTTTATGGATGACGTAAAAAGTGAAATAGAGGCCATTGACAATTTTCCCGATGAAGTTGAATTACCTGTTATAAAAGAGCTTGGTCGAACCGATCAGGTTGCTTCCATTGCCATTACAGGTCCTATGAGCGAAAGTGATCTAAAAGCTTATGCTGAGCAGATAAAAACCAGAATGCTGCGCGATCCTGATATTGCTCAAATTAATATTCTGGGATTTTCTGATCACCAGCTGCGCATTGAAATTCCAAAACATATTTTACACCGCTACAGTCTCAACATGTCTGATATTGCCCAGACAATTGCCCGACAAGGTGTTGACCTCCCCTCAGGCTCTTTGGAAACTCATGACATAGATGTGCTGCTTCGTTTTACTGACTTGCGTAGAACTCCCGATGAGCTTTCAGAACTTAAAGTCGTCAGTGCCAGTTCAGGTGCTGAAATCCGTCTGGGAGATATTGCTACGATTACTGATCGGTTTGAACAAGATGAAGAAAAAACACTGTTTAACGGTAAACGAGCAGCCATTCTAGAGGTCATCAAACCCAAACAGCAGGATTCTCTAACGGTAGTTGATGCCGTCAAACGATTCCTGGAAACTGAACAAGCCCGGGCACCACCCGGTGTCACGTTTGATATTACCAATGATCGATCATCCATAGTCCGTGACCGCCTTTCTATGCTGGTAAAAAATGGGGTTCAGGGATTAATTCTTGTCTTTTTAACCATGTGGCTTTTTTTCCCGGGTCGATTTGCTTTTTGGGTTGCGATGGGACTACCCGTTTCATTTATGGGTGCACTCTTTGTCATGAGCCTGGTCGGCTTAACCATCAACATGATTTCTATGGTGGCTCTGTTAATTGCCACCGGACTGCTCATGGATGATGCCATTGTTATTTCAGAGAACATTGCCACTCAGCTGCGTAAAGGAAAAAGTCCATTTCAAGCCGCAATTGATGGCACTAAACAAGTGTCACCCGGCGTACTTTCTTCTTTTTTAACCACCATTGCGGTATTTGGACCTCTGGCTTTTTTATCCGGAAATATGGGTAAGGTTTTACAATTTATTCCCATGGTTTTAATCATTGTTTTAGCCGTGAGTCTAATAGAAGCCTTTTTAATCTTACCCCATCATCTGGCTCATGCACTTGAAAATTCAGCCACCGACAAGACATCACGGTTTCGTCAGGGTTTTGAAAACAGGCTGGAGAATTTTCGTGAAAACATATTAGGATCAGCAATTGATTTTGTCATACATCAACGTTATTTATTTATGGGCAGTGTCGTTGCAGTCTTTCTCATCAGTCTGGGGATGCTGGTTGGCGGTGTCTTAAAGTTTCAGCCATTTCCTGATATTGAAGGCGATACTATCGAAGCCCGTCTGTTATTACCTCAGGGAACCCCTTTATGGCGTACAGAAAATATTGTTAATAAAATCACCGATGCATTGGATGCCGTTGATAAAGAATTTTCTCCCATACAGAAAAATCAGCAAAAAATTCTGAAAAACATTCAGGTTAATTACAATAAAAATCTGGATTCAGGTGAGTCAGGCCCTCATATTGCAACCATTACAGTTGATCTGCTCACTGCAGAAAAACGTACCGGTTCTCTTGATGACATTATTAATTTTTGGCGTGATTCCGTCGGTAAAGTGCCCGATATTATCGCACTGAATTTCAAGGAACCCGTTGTCGGCCCCGGTGGTATCCCACTGGAAATTCGACTTTTTGGTGATGATATACAAGAACTAAAACAGGCTTCACTATCATTGCAAAACTGGCTGGCACGTTATGATGGTGTACTTGATCTGTCTGATAATCTGCGTCCTGGAAAGCCTGAAATTCGGATGAGCATGAGAGAAGGGACATTTGCATTGGGCATTGATGCCGCCACAATATCCAGTCAGCTCAGGGCAGCTTTCTGGGGTACAACGGCCAATGAAATTCAGGTGGGACGGGAAGCCTATGAGATTGATGTTCGGCTGGCTGAAGCCGACAAAAAAACTCTTTATGCTTTAGACGACTTCCGCATTACCGATAAGGATGGAAAACAGATCCCTCTAACAACGTTAGTTGATATTGAGCGCGCAAGAGGATTTTCCCGCATTGAACGAATTAATAGTCAGCGTAGTGTGACAATCACAGGTGATGTGGATACTAAAATTGCTAATGCCAGTGAAATTGTCTCTCATACAAAAGAGAATTTTATCCCGCAATTACTGGAGCAGTACCCCGGTGTTAACGCGGGTTTTGAAGGTCAGTCCAGAGAAACAGCCAAAACTGCAGGCTCAATGATACGAGGCTTCAGTCTGGGTTTATTAGGTATATTTATACTACTGAGTTTTCAATTCAGAAGTTATCTTGAACCTTTATCTGTGATGTTAATTATCCCTCTCGCCTTAATTGGTGTCATCTGGGGACACCTGCTGATGGGACTGAATATGACCATGCCGGGCATTATCGGCTTTGCTTCTCTGAGTGGCATCGTAGTCAATGATTCAATTCTACTGGTTGAGTTCCTCAAACTTAAAATGAAGGAAGGTCATAATGTAGTAGAAGCAGCCAAATTGGCCAGTAGAGCTCGTTTTCGAGCGGTGTTGCTCACATCAGTAACAACCATTGCCGGTTTAATTCCGCTACTTTTGGAAAAAAGTCTGCAAGCACAAATTCTTATCCCGCTGGCCACCAGCATTATCTTTGGTTTAATAGCAACTACCTCGTTAGTACTTTTGGTAGTACCTGCCTTATATAGCATTCTGGATGATTTTAGAAAAAAATAGTAATTCAACAGACAGCTTTACCAGTTGAATCCGCCCACCGAAGCGGTCATTTGAAAAGAATGATGGGGCATTCGAAATGTGGTGCTAAAAATGGATGATTGGAAGGTATGGTTAGCCTTTCTGGGGACGCTGCAAGCCCATCCATGG
>JAPVVU010000341.1 GCA_028571885.1 Gammaproteobacteria bacterium
ACGGCGTTCACCGAGTCGGGGAAAGTGTTCATAGATTCGTTCGATAGACCAGCCTATGGGTTCTTCAATCTGAGCCAGTTTAATATTTTCTTCAACTGTCAGTCCGGCAATAATACATCGATCTTCCTGTACCAGGGCAATACCATGCTGAGCAGCCTGATAGGACTTCATACTATGTACAGGCTGATGATCCAGCCAGATTTCACCATGTTTTACCTGCGGCTCTGATGCCCGGGCAATGGATCGTAGAATGGATGTTTTACCTGCGCCATTACGACCGAGAAGGGCAATGATTTCACCTTCACGAATATCAAAACTAACACCCTGGACAATATAGCTTTCGCCATAATAGGAATGTATGTCCCAGCAGGAGAAAAATGCCGGACTATTACCTGTGTTAGAAATTGTAGGGGCCACCGGGGCGTGCTTGTGCTTATTAAAAGAGGGCATACTCATAAATGTGCTCCGCCTAAATAGGCTTCTTGTACTTTTGGGTTACCTTTAATTTCATCGGGTGTACCTGATGCAATAATAGTGCCCTGTGCCAGCACAGAAATATGGTCGGCAACACTAAAGACCACATGCATATCATGTTCAATAATAATTTTAGTCATACCGCCTTCTTTAATTTTCTTTAACAGATCAATCGTTTTATTGGTGTCATGACGTGCCATGCCTGCAGTAGGTTCATCCAGAAGGAGTAATTTAGGATGTTGTACCAGGCACATGGCTAATTCAAGACGTCTTTTATCACCACGGGACAGACTGCCTGCATGAGTGTGCAGCTGGCCAATGAGACCAATGTCTTCGAGGATATGACAGGCTTCATCCTGAACTTCAGTTTCGTTGGATAAACTGCGAAAGATATTCATTTTGAATGCGCCTTCACGTTTGGCAAAGGCAGGAATCATTACATTTTGTAATAAGCTTAAATCAGGAAAAATTTCAGGTGTCTGGAAGACTCTTGAAATGCCCGCCTGATTAATTTCGTAAGGTGCTTTGCCAATCATGTTTTCACCATTGAAGGTGACGCTGCCGCTGTCGGGAGCAAGTTGTCCAATGCAGACATTTAGCATGGTTGATTTACCGGCACCATTGGGGCCAATAATGGCGTGCACTTTGCCTTCTTCAATCTTCAGGTTGAGATCACATAGTGCTTTAAGGCCACCAAAGGATTTTTGCACATTATCAATTTCTAAAATTATATTACTCATAATTTACTCTTTTTTAACCAAAGTTTTCCTTTTTCTTACTTGCCAGTCTCAGGAGCAACTTTTTTCTTTAAGCTGTCAGAGTGAGGTTCAGGTGTTTTTTTGGAAAAACGTTTTTTTATCATGTTAATGCCTTCCATAATGCCGCCAGGTAAGAAAACAACGATGAGGACAAATAACGCACCTAATGTCAGGTGCCAGCCTTCACCAACAAAGGGCGATGTAATGGCCACCATGATGTTTGCCAGCCAGTCAGGCATAAAGGCATAAGCCTGATGTAATGCCTGCTCATTCAGTGCGGAGAAAATATTTTCAAAATATTTAATGATGCCAACACCCAGCATGGGTCCGATTAAAGTACCCACACCACCCAGAATGGTCATAAGTACCACTTCACCGGAAGCGGTCCATTGCATACGCTCTGCACCAGCAAGAGGATCAGTTGCCGCCATGAGTCCCCCGGCCAGTCCGGCATACATACCGGAGATAACAAAGGCAGTGAGAAGATAAGGTCTGGTATTGTAGCCCGTATATTTCATCCGGGTTTGATTAGATTTAATGGCTCTGAGCTTGATGCCAAAAGGAGAATGAAAAATTCGTTGAGAGATGAAAAAGGTAATGATTAATATGACTGCACAGACATAAAATCCGGAATAACCACTCATCGCAAGGCCAAAAAAGTCAGTGGATGGTAAACCCTCACCAGCCTCAGAAAAGAGACGGTCAATGACTCTGGGATCATTTCTGGCAAGCTGCAGACCTGTTTCGCCATTGGTAATGGGGGTCAGTACTGAATAGGCCAGATTATAAAACATCTGTGCAAAGGCCAGAGTCAAAATTGAGAAATAAATACCTGAGCGGCGCAGCGTAATAAAGCCAATCAACATGGCAAACAGACCTGATAGTAAGACACTGAAGATGATGGCAGGTAAAATGTTCATGGTGAGCAGCTTAAAAGACCAGACGGCGGTATAAGAACCTACGCCTAAAAATGCTGCATGACCAAAAGAGAGATAACCGGTTAAGCCGAACAAAATATTATAACCCACGGCAAAAATGCCAAAGATAGCAAATTTTTGTAACAGGTCAGGATAACTGGCACCCAGTGGTTCCATCCAAATCGGCATGGTTAATATGACTGCTGAAAAAATCAGCATAACAAAAATATCATTTTTTATTGTAGGTGTTTTCATATTAGTCCTCCATTACCCCTTCGCGTCCCAATAAGCCCCGTGGTCGGACCAGTAGGATAATAACGGCAACGAGATAAATAATAATTTGGTCAATACCAGGGAAGATCGATTTTATTTCATTCATTGAGGCAAATGACTGTAATATACCCAGTAAAAAACCAGCAGCAACTGCGCCGCCTAAGGAACCCATACCACCAACAACAACTACAACAAAAGATAACACTAGAAAATCCATACCCATATGATAATCAGGTGGTAAAATAGGTGTGTACATCACCCCGGCCAGGCCTGTCACCACTGCTGCAAGTCCGAAGACAACGGTAAATCGTCGTTCAACATCAATACCCAGCAAGCCAACCGTTTCCCGATCCATCATGCCGGCACGCACGACCATGCCGTATGTGGTCATGTTTAAGAAAGCAAAAACGCCTGCGATTACAATGCCCGAAAAGGCCAGATAAATGAGTCGCCACCAGGGATAAACTACATTCTCACTTAGGCCGAATAATACACCGATGGGTGCACTGCCGGAGACGATATCAGGTGGAGGCATTGGAATTGGATTGGCGCCAAAGAAAGATTTAATCAGTTCCTGAAGGACAATGGCGAGTCCAAAGGTGACCAGAATTTGTTCTGCATGAGTCCGTTTATAGAAGTGTCTGATCAGGCCGCGTTCCATAATTAAGCCAATCAGGAGCATTACCGGGATAGCAAAAAGTATGGAGAGTGGTACGGCAAAATCAATAATAGCTGTACCAAAATCACCGAACCATATCTCCAGATAGGGTTGTTCTTTGAAGGCATCAAAAAAAGTGATGCTTTCATCTTTAACCTGTTTTGAAATGGTTAATAATTTATAAAAGCTGACTGAACAAAAAGCACCCAGCATAAATAAAGCACCATGTGCAAAGTTAACGACCCCGAGTGTACCAAATACAAGGGTCAGACCGAGGGCAATGAGTGCATAAGCACCCCCTTTATCGAGCCCGTTGAGTAACTGGAGAAAGATTGCGTCCATAGTTTACTGCTTCGCTATAGTTAAAGTTATAAAAATTTATACTGAAAAAAGAATTTGTGCATAAATATTCTTTTATAAAAGCAGTTAGAAAAAATATTTATGAACAAACACTAAAAAGCAGTGCTGAATTATCAGGACAGACACATAGATCTGCCCCTACGTGTATACCCCAGCGTAGGGGCGAGCCTATGTGCTCGCCTTGTTAATCTAGACTTTGTAAGGGCCTAACTCACCACCAAAGATCTTGGCATCATATTCAACCTGTGCACGAGGCACTTCCTGAACGATCTCAAGCAGGTCAAACTGACTGGTTGGATTTTCATTACCACGAACCACCAGGACATCTTTAAAGCACTGGTGATCTTCAGCACGATACTCAGTTGCACCATTACCCATGCCGTCAAATTTGAAGCCTTCTAATTGCTTGATAAC
>JAPVVU010000342.1 GCA_028571885.1 Gammaproteobacteria bacterium
AACGTATTGAAACCAATTTTACTGGCCAAGGGCGTCGATGCCCCCATGGCCATTATATTTATTGGTGCAATTGGCGGTATGATTCTGTCAGGCATTATTGGTTTGTTTATTGGTGCAGTGATTATGGTACTGGGATATACCCTGTTTATGGCCTGGTTGAAGCCAGAGACAACATCCTGATGCATATGGATTTAGTTAAAAAAGATCAGTGATTTTAAACAAGCGATCCTCGCATTAACCCCTGCTATCGCTGCAGGCCTGATTTTGGTACTGTGATGGGCAACCTGGGAAGCTCGGTAGCATAATTATTTTTTAATTGTTTTTTAATTGCTCCCTGGCCTGCTGAATTGACTCCTTGTGCAAGGTTATAGAGTGTTCTTGTTCAGAGATAAAATGATTAATACACTGTCCGTATTCTATGACTTCTTTATTATATCTATCAATATAATGATTTGTCGAAAACATTAATGGTTTATCAGGTTTATAACACAATGGCGCCGAAGAAAATCTATCCGCATAAGCATTGATCGACAACATAATAAAACCAAGAAACAGGATTGTTTTCATTGTTATTCCTCTTTATAAAATAAGTAAAATTAATGTTTACTCTTTAATGCTTTAATTTCTTCTAGAAATTTGGGATTATCCCATTCATACTCACCAATAACTCTTATAATGACTTCACCACCGGGATCGATAATATAGCTGGTTGGTAGAGCAGGTACAGACCAGCGATTTGAGACCACATTATCTTTATCTGAAAGTAGTGCAAAATCGACAGGATTTTTAATTCTATATTGAATGATATCAGATGATGAGTCACCCATAGCAATTGCAATAATTGAAATATTCTCTTTTTTCAGTTCTTCATAGGCTCGTTGTAATGCCGGCATTTCTTTTCTGCAAGGCTGACACCAGATTCCCCAGAAGTTAACAATTACGATGCGCCCCTTATAATCAGACAGAATATGTTTACGTCCATCGATATCAGTTAAACCAATTTCTGGTGCTTTCCAGGGCTTTTCAATGTACTTTATACCTGGAGGTAGCGCATAATTACGAGAGCTTAAAAATAATAGTAATAGAAGTATATGAAGTTTATTTTTCATAATTCAGATTCTAAAATATATTGCTTGTAAGATTTTACTCATTGACTGATTATAGAAAAACAAGGTGTTTATTCATCTATAACCAGACCAATGTCAGATGATTAGTTAAGAAAAATTGGAGCGCTGTATTTTTCACTATTATAGAGAGAATCCAGTTCTCTTCTTTGTAGTTCTTTACTCCAGATCAGTTTGAATTTACCGTTCTTTTTGACTTTAAATTCATTGACATCAATAGAATGGTATTTTTTGTTGAGTTCCCCGGTTACCTGAACTTGTTCTAAGGCATATCTAACCTTGGTGCTTCGCGGCATGCTGAGAAAATAATAGTCACCATCCTGTTTTTGCAGGACAAAATCAGATTCAAGAGCAATATGAGGATCAAGTCGATCAACAGGACAAGTCGTACCCGCATGTGCACAGCCATGGCCATTTAATTTTCCTGTAAAGGTCTCTGCCATACTTTGAACAGGGATTGTCAGTAGTGCAAGAAGCGGGATGGATAAAGTCAATTTTTTTAATGTTTTCAAATTCATAATGAAGTCCTCGTATAATGTGTGAAATTAATGCAAGCTGTATGCTTCAAAAATATAATTACAAATAAACAGCTTAGTATAATGTTATGACGCACCCGCCATTAAAACCATACGTAACGTTACGAGAAAAAAATCGGCATATACTTAATATCATATGGGCATAAAATAAACTACACGTAGTCTGTCACATTTATTTCGGATTTTACGTATTGATTGTGAGTCTGTATTCGAAGAAACTATAACTATCTCTGATAACAGGGAAACGGATCTGTTTTTTAGATAATATTCTATCCAGCTTAATTAAGTGAGACTTTATTTATGCGTCAAATTTTCATATTGTCTGCTGTTTTCAGTCTTATTGCTATTGCTGTAATAAGTACTTTCTGGTCTGTTTTTTTATGGGCTTATATTATAGTGCTCCCTTTAGTCCTGACAGGTATCTATGATATGACTCAGACTAAGCATACTTTATGGCGAAATTTTCCACTAATGGCCCGCTGGCGTTGGATTATGGAAGCCTTACGTGTCCCCATGCATCAATATTTTATTGAACCGGAAACGGGAGGTGCACCGACTAACCGAATGTTCCGTTCAGTTGTTTATCAACGTTCTAAAAAACATTTAGATACACTGCCGTTAGGGACTAAAATTGATGTTTATAGAATAGGCTATGAATGGATGGATCATTCCTTATCAGCATTAAGAGAAAGTGAGATTAAAGAAGATCTGCGAGTACTTATAGGTGGAAGTGACTGCCAACAGCCCTATAATGCCAGCTTATTAAATATATCAGCGATGAGTTTTGGTGCCTTAAGTCAAAATGCTATTTTAGCACTCAACGGGGGTGCCAAAATTGATAATTTTGCACACAATACGGGAGAAGGTTCGATTAGTCCTTATCATCTTGAGCCTGGCGGTGATTTAATTTGGCAAATTGGCACCGGATACTTTGGCTGCAGAACCCGGGACGGTCATTTTTCTGATGAGTTGTTTAAGCAAAAAGCCAACCTGTCCAATGTGAAAATGATTGAGATCAAATTATCTCAGGGTGCTAAACCTGGTCATGGAGGGATATTACCTGCCTCTAAAAACACCCCTGAAATAGCAAAAATTCGTCATATAGAACCCTATGTCCAGGTCGATTCACCGCCAACCCATAGTGCTTTTTCTACCCCCATTGAAATGATGCATTTCATTAAAAAATGTCGTGACTTATCCGGAGGTAAGCCCATCGGTTTTAAACTCTGTGTCGGCCGACGCAGTGAGTTTGTTGCCATCTGTAAAGCAATGGTCGAAACAGGGATTAAACCAGACTTTATTACAGTGGATGGTGGTGAAGGTGGTACAGGTGCAGCCCCTTTAGAATATTCCAACTCAGTTGGTGTCCCCTTGAGAGATGCTTTAGCCTTTGTAGTTGATTGTCTAATGGGCTTTGACTTGAAAAAAGAGATTAAAGTGATTGTCAGCGGTAAAATTATTACCGGGTTTCATCTCATCAAGAATCTTGCTTTAGGGGCTGATTGCTGCAATAGTGCCAGAGGAATGATGTTAGCTCTGGGGTGTATTCAGTCATTGGAATGCAATAAGAATAAATGTCCCACTGGAATTACGACACAAGATCCTCGATATACAGCGGGCCTTGTGGTTGCAGATAAAAAACAACGTATCGCCAATTTTCATCATGAAACCATTCAAAGTGTTCGTGAATTACTGGCCGCGTCTGGACTGGAGCAAACAAAGTTATTAAATCGCTCCCATATTCACCGTCGTGTCAGTGCCACTCAAACCCTTCGTTATGATCAAGTCTTTCCTTACATTGTAACCGGTAGTTTGTTAAATGCACCTTATCCGAAGCAATTTGAACAGGAAATGAAAGAGGCATCAGCTAATAGTTTCAGAGCAAAAAAATGTTTTGCCAATGTCGATGGCGAGATGGTATGTATGGTGCCTTAAGAAATTGGTCTCCTATCCTAAATGGTGCATACTGAGTATCAGAGCCTGTCAAATAAAGAATGTTCACTATTTCCCCTCATGGGACCTACTTTTGGTGGGACACTTATTTAGTCAAGAACCTTAAGGCTTTCCAATACTTTTATACGTAATTGATTAATTTTGTGGTCAATATCTGCAACACCTATATCAGAATTTGTACCTAAAATATCCCAGTG
>JAPVVU010000343.1 GCA_028571885.1 Gammaproteobacteria bacterium
GGATCACGTACATAATAACCAAAGACAGTTGCCTTACCTTGCTCGGTGACATTTTTGACAGACTGCCTGAGCATTTTTTGAAAGCCGTGACCATAGAAAATATTGTCACCTAAAACCAGGCAAACATCATCATTGCCAATAAATTCTTCACCAATAAGAAAGGCTTGTGCCAGACCATCAGGTGAGGGTTGCACTTTATAGGAGAAACTCATGCCGATATCAGAGCCATTGCCTAATAGCGCTTCAAACTGCGGCAGATCATGGGGGGTTGAGATAATCAGAACTTCGGTAATACCCGCCAGCATAAGCACTGATAACGGGTAGTACACCATGGGTTTGTCATAAATGGGTGTCAATTGTTTGCTGACACCTTTCGTAATTGGGTAAAGGCGTGTGCCTGAACCGCCTGCAAGGATGATACCTTTCACTTTTTTTCTCCTTGCTGAAGGCTCTCGTCCTCAAACTGAAGGCTCTCGCCGGTGTCAGTGCCCAGTCGTTCACGTTGATAGCTGCCGTCCTGAACATGTTGGCACCATTCGCTATTGTCCAGATACCATTGAATGGTTTTTTTTATTCCCGATTCAAAGGTTTCCTGAGGCAGCCAGCCAAGCTCGTTGTCAATTTTATCCGCATCAATGGCATAGCGTACATCATGACCCGGACGGTCGGTGACATAGGTGATCAGTTGTTCATGGGGTTTGTATGGAGAATCCGGCACCATTTCATCCAATAAGCTGCAGATGATTTTGACGACTTCAAGGTTGGTTTTTTCATTATGCCCGCCGATATTATAGGTTTCAGCATTTTTACCTGTTTCTAATACCAGTCTCAGGGCACGTGCATGATCATCGACATGCAGCCAGTCGCGAATTTGCTGGCCATTGCCGTAGATGGGCAGCGGTTTACCTTCCAGAGCATTAAGGGTGACTAAAGGGATCAGTTTTTCAGGAAACTGGTGACTGCCATAATTATTCGAACAGTTAGTTATAACCACAGGAAAACCATAGGTTCGATGCCAGGCTCTCACCAGGTGATCCGATGAGGCTTTACTGGCAGAGTAAGGAGAGCTGGGATCGTAGGCGGTTTCTTCGGTAAAGAAACTTGTTTCATCCAGATCACCATAAACTTCATCAGTTGAAACATGGTGAAAGCGAAAAGCGGCTTTTTTATCATCAGGCAGTTGATTCCAGTAGCCACGAGACACTTCAAGCAGATTGCAGGTACCAACAATATTGGTCTGAATGAAATCAGCTGGACCATCAATGGAGCGATCCACATGGGATTCCGCTGCAAGATGCATAATGGCATCAGGCTGGTATTTTTGAAAAACCCGTTCCATGGCTTCTTTATCGCAAATATTAGCCCGTTCAAAATGATATCGGGGATCGGCTTCAATTTCTGTCAGCGATTCGAGGTTGCCGGCATAGGTCAGGGCATCAACATTGATAATCGTATGCTGCGTATCTTTAATATATTGGCGTATCACTGCCGAACCTATAAAACCGGCACCACCGGTAACAATAATATTCAAATACTTCTCCATTATGACTACATTTTGATGAGATATTATAGATATAGATTACAAAGCATACAAATTTAGTTTATTTTGATTTATGTACAATAATAGTGCATAATTATTATTGTTGCTAATTAAATAAGGAAATTTAATGAAACATCCAGTAGATCCAACGGTTGATTGTGTTTTTAAAGCAATTCTGGGTTCTAATGAGCATATTGATTTACTCTTGAACTTTGTAAATTCTGTTTGTCAAAATGATTTTATTCACCCAATTACAGGGCTGACTATTCTTAACCCTTATAATGATAAGGAGTTTTTAAATGCTAAAATGAGTATTGTTGATATTAACCTAGAATAATCAGTTGAACCTATTACGAGCGCCCCAAGCACTGAATCTTCATGACTTTTCAAAACATTTTGACTTCACCCGTAGGGTGACTACGAATAAAGCCAAAATAACTTGTAAAGCCATGAATCTCCAGCACTTGGAACTCTCTCACTACGGTTCAACTGATTATTCTAGGATTAAGGCTCATGATAATCTGGGAAATATTTTTCAGATAGAAATTCAACTATTTGTCACTGCCAGTTTGAAACAGCGCATGATTCATAACTGGGCCGAGCTCTACAGCCATCAACTTAAAGAAGGGGATCACTGGAATTTGCTAAAGCCGGTGATTTCTATCTGGCTCGTCTCTAAACCAGTGTTTCAGGATTATTTTGGTTTTCACAGTCATTTTTGTTTGTATGATGAAAAAAACAGGCTGAAATTAACGGAGCATGCTAATATACATATTATAGAGTTGAGTAAATGGGATAAATCTCGGGTTGAAAATGATCTGGATCGCTGGACCCGATTTTTCAGGGATGGCAAAACGTTAAATGATGCTCATTTGCCCAATTACATGTTAACTGAAGAAATGGAACAGGCTATGGCAGTGCTAAAACAGTTTTCTGAAAAAGAACGTGACTATGATCGCTATAGAGCTCGGGTTAATTACCTGCGTGATCAAAAAACATTGGAAGAAGAAAGAGAATTAGCCAAAGCGGAGCTTAAAGAAACCAAAAAAGAACTGACTGAAACAAATCAGACCTTAAACGAAACAAGTCAGACCTTAAACGAAACAAATCAAGCCCTAAACGAGAAAAATCAAGCCTTAAACGAGGCAAGTCAGGCCCTAAATGAGGCAAGTCAGGCTTTAGATGAAAAAGCTCATGCTTTGAAGAAACAAACAGAAACTTTAGATATGCAAACTCAAGTTTTAGAAGAAAAGGACAGGCTTTTAGCTGAAAAAGAAAATGAGTTAGAAAAACTCAAATTTTTAATCAAACACAGTAAAAACCCATCTTAATTATATTAATGCTTTAACTTATGCAGGATATTGTTTTATATCTAAATTGGTACGATAGGAATAAGAGCGGTTGAGCATTTCTTCAATATTTTCCTTTGGCTCAGTCCCTTCGTTCAACTGCTGAGCCAATAGCCATGACGCTTGTTTGAAAGAGAGTTCTTCAACGGTACATCCCTGATTAAAACCTTCAAAAAAAATCATCTCATTATCCTTAATGTGATATTGGATATTCCTAATGCACTTACCCCTCTCGCCTGAGAGAGGCAGTTACATTTATTTTAAAACTGAATATTGTCTTTATTTTTTTCTAACGTTTTTTGACCAATGCCTTTGACGTTTTCCAGTCCGGCTAAATCCGTGAAGTTGCCGTGTTCGGTCCGCCAGGCAACAATGGCTTCGGCCTTTTTTAAGCCGATACCATTGAGGCTGCTGGCAATGCTTTGCGCATCTGCAGTATTAACATTCACTTCCTGTGCAATAGAAACTGAAGAAAAAGTCAGCATGAGTGTCAGTATTAGTGCGCTTAGTCCATATTGAATAGTTTTCATTGTTTTTCCTTAAATAAATGATTTATTTTTTATTAATTAATAGTTAATAGCCGTTACTTAGGATGGATACCTAAGTACTGGTTAAGCATTTTACGGAAAATACAAAGCTGGATCTGTCAGCACATCAGTGCATGATTTGTAAGACTTTTCAGTATGCAGGCGTAGGATTTTTACTAAATAGGTGTTCCACCAAAAGTAGGCCCCATGAGGGGAAATAGTGAGCATTCATTATTTAATGATCCGCATCAGAACCTGGCATTTATTATTGTGCTCGGACTACGTCAAATCGCCCAATAATAAACACCAGGTTCTAATGCTCATTGTTTACTGTTTATGAACAGTTATTTA
>JAPVVU010000344.1 GCA_028571885.1 Gammaproteobacteria bacterium
GATGGTGCAGTCCAGGCAGGCGCTGTCTGACAACGATTTTTGCTGGCGGGAATTATCGCAGCAATGTGATATTGATATTAAAGAAGATTTGAGGTTTCTAACATTACATAATGATTTTAAAGATTTATTATTGATTACCTAGTGTTTTTTTTGTTCTGCTTCGGGAGCTTTTTTATCTTCTTTGGGTGTTTTAAAATTTCTAATTAAATCAAATTCTTTTTCCTTGTGTTCTTTTTTGACTGCAGCGCCATCAGCAATATACTCAATTCTGGCATTTAATGTATTCAGTCTTAAATCAATACTTATGTCACCAAGAGGCATTGATATGGCTCCATTGGCTGGAATACTTAAGCTTCTTGCTGAAAAGGGGAGTTGTTTCTGCTCAATACTGATCGCAATTAAATTGAAATTTATGGTTTGACTGCTTAGGTTTTGCAGATAAAGCATGGTATTGCTTTTGGCCATATAATCATTAGGTAAAAGTCGTCGCGTAAATTCCATGATTGAATAGGCACCGGGAATTGTTTTCTTATGCAACTGAGTCACCAGTGAAAGTTCCAGATTATGTGGCAGAATTTCAGTCTTTAACTGATAAAAGGGTGTGTAATCATGATGTTCTACTGATTCAGTTTGCGGATTGTAGACAGTGCCCTTTTGTTGAATTGCAGTACTGCACGAAGAAAGCAGACTGCCGATAGCTGCAATAAAGTATAAAAAAATAATGTTTTGCATCTGTTTTCGCATTTGTCTTTCCAACTTTGTTTAATTGAGCATGTTTAATCGCGCACAATTTCATTTTCTATAAACTTTCAGTATAGTTGCTATGACTTAATTATTTTAGATCAGAGACAAAATAAGTAATAAAAGTTATAGTAATAAATAACTTTGATATACAGAGTTGGTCATTATGTCAGAATTATATAGATTACTGAATTTGTCATTAAACATCGGCCAGTTATTCTTACCAACGGGCTCAATTGATCAATTGTTGGTAAAATATTGTAAAACGATAACTGATTCAGGCCAGTTTAATACCGCCTGGCTTGGTCTTCTGTCAGATGACCAGACACACCTTGAAACAATACAATATGGGCAACAGTGTGAGCCTGCTTGTATCAAAGAGACCCTGCCTTCCTTTGTTTTAAATAATTCACTTCAATCCCTTGGTATGGCTGGGCGCTGTATTTTGGAAAATCAGTTATTCATTCTCAATAATGTTCATGATGCAATCTTATCTGAGTGCGTTTCGACATTTAAGCCATGGCAGCAATATTATAAAACCACTGAAATCCAGTCAGTCATAGTTTTGCCGTTAAGTTCTCAGTTGTCATTAAAGCCTTTAGGGTGTTTGATGCTCACCTCAAACAGAGTAGACATTTTCCATGATGATATAATATTAATTCTTAAGATTATTTCTTTAAATATCTCTCAAGCTATTGAATTTAAATCAAAAATATCGGTCGGTAAAAGATCGGAAGTGCTTCTTCAACAAGAAAGAATACTGCTCATAAAAAATGCAAAGAAGTTTAGAACGTTATTAGATGGTATGCCTAATATTGCTATTCAGGGTTACGATAAAAATAGAAAAATTATTTACTGGAATCAGGCCAGTGAAATGCTTTATGGCTATTCAATGGAAGAAGCATTGGATAAGAAACTCGAAGAATTGATAATTCCTGATGAAATAAAAACAGATACCATTGAAGCAATCAGGCAATGGTCTGAAAATGGCATTGCTATCCCATCATCTGAGCTGATGTTAAAAAACAAATCCGGCGGGGATGTGCCTGTGTATTCCAGTCACGTCAGGTTGAAAAATTCTGTAGGGGATGCAGAATTTTTTTGTATTGATATTGATTTATCAGTACAGAAAAGTAACCAGGAGAAGCTGGAAAAAATGGCTAATTTTGACCAGCTGACTCAATTACCCAACCGTAATCTGTTTTTAGAACGATTTGAACAGAGTTTGAATGAAGCCAGGCGTTTTGAAAAGACAATTGCCGTTATTTTTATGGATTTAGATAACTTTAAATACATTAATGATACCTTTGGTCATGAAATAGGCGATATTTTATTAGTTCAGGTTGCCAGGCGACTAAGTCAATCATTAAGAAAATATGATTTAATCAGTCGTTTTGGCGGCGATGAGTTTGTCATTGCTCTGCCGCATCTTGATAATGAACAATTAATAGCCCCGTTGGTGGAAAAGCTAAAATCAGCATTCAATGAGCCGTTTGAGCTGAGTGGTCAGAGCAGTTATGTCACCTGCAGTATGGGAGTCAGCAGTTATCCAGATAGCGGTGATAATGTTAGCAGTTTAATTAAATGCGCTGACATGGCAATGTATAAAGCTAAAGAAAAAGGTCGTAATCAATTTCATTTCTTCAATGAGCGTATTAACCATAAAGTAGAGCGACAAACTAAATTATCTTCCGAGCTTGGAAACGCGCTTGAGAACAATGAATTCAGTTTGTTGTATCAGCCTCAAATTGAATTGTCCAGTGGTAAGATAGTGGCTTGTGAAGCGCTGCTGAGATGGAATAACAAGACTTTAGGTGACATTTCCCCGCTTGAATTTATACCTGTCGCGGAACAGAGTAATTTAATTAATAAAATTGATTTGTGGGTCCTGGAACAAATCAAATGCGATTTGCAAGACTGGCTTGCTTCAGGAAAGCAACCGGTACGTATCTTTGCTAACTTTTCAGAACGGGGCTTCAGTGATAACCTTTTTTTGACCAAATTAAAGCAATTTATTCACAATCATCTATTCATAACCCGCTATCTGGGTATTGAATTAGCAGAACCGGTTTTACTTAAAACCAGTGAACAGACGAATAAATTATTGTCATTTCTTCATGAAAATGGCATCAGCCTTACCCTGGATAATTTTGGTCATGGTTGTTCTTCCGTTAACCTGCTGAAAAACTCACTAATTGATCGTATAAAAATTGGTAAGGAGTTCATTGATAAAGCCGCACTGGATGGTCATGAAGAACCTTTTATCAATGCTATTATCGCCATGTCACAGGCATTAAACATTAGAATCGTTGCGGTGGGAATAGAGCAGCCTGAGCAGAAATTATATATTGAACAAACGCAATGTGAGATAGTTCAGGGGTTTATTTATCATAAACCTATGAGTGCTGATGCACTGAAAAAAATACTTGATGTCTCGCTCGGATAAATGTTTTTTTAAAACGAACGCCGGGTAGACTGCTTCGTCTCAATGGGGGCGCTCAAGCCCATCCATGGGGCGCTTATGAATGACATCCCTGTCATTCAATACCCCATTGAGACGAAGCAGTCTACCCGGCGCTCTCTTATGTCATTTATCCTCGCTCGTGTTGTCTAAAACCAAAGCAAAGAGTATAAGAATACATCCAGGTATATATTGATCACACCAGCTTTTGATTTTTCTCTTGCTCTTCAACCCCATAGTGAAAAAAGTGTTGCTGTGAGTGTTTGGGAGGTCGGTTCAACTGTCCGGGGCTTTTCGAGGCATGGATGCCGAGGATGAGCGTGCCATGGATGGCTTTACAGCGTCCCCGGACAGTTGAACCGACCTCCCAAACACGCCTTTAACAAAACACTTTTTGAGCGCCCCTTCCATAAATTGGCTTTTTACTATATTCTGGGCACAATTTTTTTCCAGCTATTTTTCCACCTGAAGTGAGTGTGTTATGTCGATTTTTTCTGCAGATGGCCTTTGTTTGGCTTTTGGTACCCATGTTCTATTAGATCATGCCAGTTTTTCCCTGGAA
>JAPVVU010000345.1 GCA_028571885.1 Gammaproteobacteria bacterium
CCACCGAAAACAGGATAAAACGATGTCAATAGCCTTTATCTTTCCAGGACAGGGTTCTCAATCAATTGGAATGCTTGGAACTATTTTAAATGAAAATCCAGGTTATGGTGAAATTATCACTTCTACCTTTCAGCAGGCCAGTGACACTTTAGGATTTGATCTTTGGGAAATGACTCAGAATGGTCCGGAATCTGAGCTTAACACGACTCGAAATACTCAACCAGCTATGCTGGCAGCAGGTTATGCGCTCTGGCAAATATGGAAAGTCAACGGTGGTGCAACACCTGCTGTCTTAGCTGGTCATAGTCTTGGCGAATACACTGCTCTTGTTTGTGCAGAGGCAATTGAGTTCTCTGATGCCATTGACCTGGTTGCTTCCAGAGGTCGATACATGCAGGATGCAATTGAACCGGGTGATGGTGCTATGGCTGCTATTTTGGGCTTAGATTGTGAAGCCGTCATCAAAGTTTGCGAAGAAACCGCACAGACAAGCGGGCGAGTTGTTTCTGCTGTTAATTTTAATTCGCCGGGACAGGTTGTTATTGCTGGTCATAGCGATGCTGTTGAGCAGGCTATTGACCTGGCCAAAAAGACAGGTGCAAAAAAAGCAGTTAAACTGGCCGTCAGTGTACCATCACATTGCTCTTTAATGGATGGCGCCGCTCAAAGGCTCGCTAAAAAATTAGAAACTATTGATATTGAACGGCCGGTTATTCCAGTGATTAATAATGTGCATGTCACTATAGAAAATGAGACGGTCTCGATTCGTAATTCACTTGTTAAGCAGCTTTCTCACCCGGTAAGATGGGTTGAAACAATCAATAAAATGGTTGCAGAAGGTACTGATAAAATTGTTGAATGCGGTCCGGGTAAAGTGTTAACAGGCTTAAACAAGCGAATTAACCGTCAAATGCCAGCCTATCCTATGTTTGATACAGCTACAATCGATAAAGTTTTTGAGGAATTATCTTAATGTCTATGGAGAATGATTTGGAAAATGAAGTTGCCTTAATTAGCGGTGCGAGTAGAGGGATTGGTCAAGCTATTGCATTGAATTTGGGAAGAAGAGGTGCCACCGTTATTGGCACAGCAACTTCTGAAAAAGGCGCAGAGAACATATCTAACTATTTACAGGAAAATGGTGTTAAAGGTCAGGGAATGGTGCTTAATGTAACTGATCAAAACAGTATTGACGAGCTTTTGAAGGCAATGAAGGACAATTACTCAATGCCATCTATTCTGGTTAATAATGCGGGCATCACCCGTGATAATTTATTGATGAGAATGAAAGACGATGAGTGGGATGACATTATACAGACCAATCTGACTTCAATTTTTAAATTATCTAAAGCTTGTTTACGCGCCATGATGAAGGCAAAAAAAGGTCGAATTATTTCAATTGCCTCAGTTGTCGGCCTGACTGGAAATCCCGGGCAGGCTAACTACGCAGCTGCTAAAGCAGGAATTTTTGGTTTTACTAAGTCATTAGCGAGAGAAATTGGTTCCCGTGGCATTACAGTTAATGCAGTTGCTCCTGGATTTATTGACACCGATATGACCAGAGGCTTGCCGGATGAAGCCAAAGATGCCTTGCTAAAGCAGATCCCCTTAAACCGATTAGGCAAAGCTGATGAAATTGCATCTGCAGTAGGTTTTCTTGCTTCTGAAGACGCTGCTTATATCACTGGTGAGACATTAAATGTCAATGGCGGCATGTACATGCCTTAAACCTAAACAAATCAGTTAAACCTACTGCCTGCAGTTTTCAGGAAATTAAGTGTTTTCCGGATATTCTATTAGAAATTCAATGATAAACCCTTAATTTAAATATATTAATAAACTAAATAAGTGAAATTTTAACATCTAATACTAGTATATCGGTTAAGATTTCACTAAAATAGCGTCACGTAAATAAACACACTTAATATTCAGGGACTTTCTGTCATCTGAATAGGTCATAAATGTGTTACAAAAGAATTATGGAGATTTAAAGAAATGAGTAGTGTTGAAGATAGAGTTGCTAAAATTGTTATTGAACAATTAGGTGTTAAAGAAGAAGAAGTTAAATCTGAAGCTTCATTCGTTGATGATTTAGGCGCTGACTCCCTGGATACAGTTGAACTGGTCATGGCTCTTGAAGAAGAATTTGGAACAGAAATTCCAGATGAAGAAGCTGAAAAAATTACTACAGTTCAGTTGGCAATTGATTACATTAAAGAAAATACTGACGCTTAATTAAGTATTTCAATGGTATTATTATAAATACCATTTTTTGTTCTAATGTATCTTTAAAGCCGCTTTTAGCATAGCTTGAAATTCTTGCTTTGTTGAAATACGGCTTTAATTTTTTGGAGAATGTGTTGGCTAAGAGACGAGTTGTTATTACCGGAATGGGGATGGTTAGTCCTGTAGGGTTAAGTGTGTCTGAATCCTGGGACAATATTCTAGCTGGCAAAAGTGGTATTGCCCCTATTGATCACTTTGATACCAGTGCTTTCAATGTCAAATTTGGCGGCTCAGTCAGAAACTTTGATGTCAATAAATATCTGTCACCCAAAGATGCTAAAAAAATGGATACTTTTATTCATTATGGTATGGCTGCGGCTATACAGGCAATTGAAGATTCAGGTCTTGAGGTCACAGAAGAAAATGCATGGAAGATCGGTGTTTATATTGGTTCCGGTATTGGCGGCTTACCCGGAATTGAAAAAGGCTATGACAGCTACCTTAAGGGTGGACCACGTAAAGTCTCTCCATTTTTTGTACCCAGTAATATCATTAATATGATTTCAGGCAATCTTTCAGTCAAATATGGCATGAAAGGTCCTAATCTTGCAATGGCAACCGCTTGTGCTACAGCAACCCATAGTATTGGTGATGCCGCTCGAATTATTGAGTATGGTGATGCTGATGTCATGATTACAGGCGGTGCTGAAATGACCAGTTCATTTTGTGGACTGGCCGGATTTTCTGCAGCCAGAGCACTTTCCAGACGCAATGATGATCCACAAGCTGCATCCAGACCGTGGGATAGAGACCGTGATGGTTTTGTCTTAAGTGATGGCGCCGGCGTTGTTGTTTTAGAAGAGTATGAATTTGCAAAAGCGCGTGGCGCTAAAATATATGCTGAAGTGCTTGGCTTTGGTATGAGCGGTGATGCTTATCATATGACTTTACCGTCGAAAGGTGGTGAAGGTGCAAGTCGTTGTATGAATTCAGCATTAAGGAATGCCGGATTAAATTTTGATCAAATTGATTATATTAATGCGCATGGGACATCGACCCCAGCGGGTGATCTGGCTGAAACAGAAGCAGCTAAACGGACATTTGGTGATCATGCCTATAAACTGACAATGAGTTCAACTAAGTCAATGACAGGACATTTGCTTGGCGCAGCAGGTGGTATTGAGGCAATATTTACTGTTTTGGCTATTCGTGATCAGGTTGCACCACCAACAATTAATCTTGAAAATCCAAGTGATGATTGTGACCTGGATTATGCACCATTAGTCACAAAAGAAATGAAAATTGATTATGCGATATCAAATTCATTTGGTTTTGGCGGCACTAATGGCACATTAATTTTTGGAAAAGTCTAATACACGTTAACCTATTAGCTGTTAAATCCCTTCTTTTTGAAGAAGGGATTTTTGTAAAAGGAAGTTAACAGTTAATAGCAACATGTTATCTCATTTAAAAACTCACTAAATATGACTCATGCGTGTCGTTTGACAGAAATTCCAAAGC
>JAPVVU010000346.1 GCA_028571885.1 Gammaproteobacteria bacterium
ATCTTTATGCCCGATGATAATAATAGCGTTCAGGCCTGGAATAAATTTATCGATTTAGAACTGGATGTAAAGTGGGGATGGCAACATTTTCCGGCCTGGTTGTTATTTAATGAACCGGGACTGGCAAAACATATTCATGCAAATTCATCGAGCGCAGCCTCTGCCTTTAAGGCATTACAACAATTGCTACAGGCCGAACAGGAAAAAGGTGAGGTTGAAGTTGATTTAAGATTGCAGTTACAGACTGCACATACGGGCATTTTTAATTATTTTCTTAATCGGCAGGTTTAATCGCTACGAAGTACGTTATTATTTGTGATCTTCTTTGTTTTTCACAGGCAAATTGTTTTACTCTGCGACCCCGCGTCTCTGCGGTAAAAGTTTTTGACCTTGTTTTTGAAATTTATGAAAGCTATCAATGATTGCACTTTTTAGACATGAAGGCAATGGAGACTTTTTACTGCATGCTCTGGATCGGCATCCAGGATTCTTAATAAAGCTTTAGCCGGTCCCGTTGGGTGCCGTCTTCCTTGCTCCCAGTTTTCCAGTGTCCGTTTACTCACACCAATCAGACTGGCAAAACGTGATTGCGATAGTCCTGTTTTTTCGCGGATGGCTTTCACTTGTGGCTCTGGGTAACTGAACGTGCGTGCAGCTTTTTTACTGCCCTTTACAATTTGATCCATTTCTTCTACGCTAGACATTAACTCTTCAAACATATTTTTTTCCATCACGACCACCTCTCTACGACATTTTTTAGCATTGCGACTTGTTCCTTTGTCAGATTCTCCTGTTTTGATTTTGGATAGGTATACAGCATTAAGATTTGTTCATCTGTTACCGCCCAATAATAAATCACTCGAACGCCACCACTCTTGCCTCGCCCTTCTAGTTTCCAGCGTACCTTTCGGATGCCGCCTGAGCCTTTGATGATGTCACCCATGTCAGGGCGAGTAATCAGTGCTTCCTGTAGCTGACGATATTCATCATCATGCATAAGTTCCTGGATTAAGCGGCTAAAGACTGAGGTTTCTATAATGACCATGTTTTTATATTATACGCCATTGGCGTATAATCTCAAGATTAATATAATTATGCATGGAAATTATAGGAAATTATGGCCATCCATTTATTCAGCTTTTAAATCTATGGGTGTCTATGTTTATACTACAGATTGTTGGCAGGATGGTGTTCGTCAGTTTTATAGAAACAAGAGAATAAGTGATGAAACTAAAGCCATGATTTTGAAAAACATGAAATATATTGGTTAGAAGCAGAGGGGAAGGTGCGTTATTTAGGGTAATTTGGTTTGACCAGAGTTAGAAAGGGTGTTTATACTTCACCTTTCGGTTCTCTGGTTGTTGACTATATTGCCGGGCCCGGCATAGACCCGGACAGCATAAAACCTTATGTTGCAGAAGGCACGAATAAAGATAAGGCGGCCAGTTTAAAAGCCTTTAAAGGTCCATTTGGAAAAATTCATATCTATTCCTCATGCGTTCTTATGTTTATGATTATCCTGCACATTTTCTTTGTTGTACGTACTGAGATACGAGAAGGCGGCAGTTTGATCACCGCCATGTTTGCTGGCAAAAAAATATTGGTAAAAAAACCAATTGATTTAGATTGAACGAATCATCACGCCCTGAAATAATTTTATCGAGCAACCATTATGAACAGATCACAATTTTTACTATTTTTGATTTCCACACTTTTTTCTGCGAGTTGTATTGCACTTAGTCCCGAAGCCATTGAAGGTAAAAGCCTCTATCCAACCTGTCACGTATGCCATGATCAGGCAATGGATCCGCCTCTGGGTCCACCAATGTGGGGAATAAAACGTCGCTATAAAAACAACACCACTGATAATGAAGATTTCGTGAAGAGCATGACAAACTTTGTAAAAAAACCAACATTGGAAACGGCTATTCATGATGAGGGGGTAGAACAGTTAGGCTTGATGCCACCTTTACCACTACCAGATGAGCTATTAAACAAGATACACACTTATATTCTGGAAGAACAGTTTCCACCACCCTGTACTCACTGGGCAATTGCTGTGAAACGAGCTACGGAAAAAGGAGACCTGGAGCATGCAAAGAAAGAGCAGAGCATGCTTGATCAGTTTTGTAAGAAGTAGTTTGCACGTGCCAACAAAGAACTCGACCACTATGGACTGAAAGTCCATAGCTTGCTTTAATAGCGACAAAAAGTCGCTCCAGTTAAACAGCAATGTATCGATACGCGACAAAGTGATTTGTTTATAATCTCTTATACATGATATGACAGATTTATATAGTGGTATTGAGTTATCCTGCCAGTTGGTAAGGGCTCAAAACTACTCATAAGTAGACACGTAATTTTTTGCTTAACTTTCGTTGTCGCCCCATTTTTGCCATTCGTGGGATTGTCTTTGTACGACCGTTTTCACCACATCAATGCCATTAACTTAAGCATTTATCCAACCCTTTTGTAAGCCATGCTGTATGTGGATTTCCTCCAGTTCGCATGCTTTTGTTCTCTTAAGAAGCGTCTATTCTGTCTATATGCATCCACAACCGTTGATATTTTTATTATCAATAGCTCAGATAAATTTGGCGGTGCTGTGCATAAAAGAAACCTGACAATATTATCTTTCAGTTGACTAAACATGTCATGCCAGAAAGCAGGTCACCACCACAAAGTAGCCTGTTTGCTGATTAAGATAGATGACATGTGAGTAAAAGGAGTTGCTACAGATTGTTGGCAGGAAGGTGTTCGTCAGTTTTATAGAAACAAGAGGATAAGCTGTAAATTCTGATGGTGTGATTCGGCGAAATCGTGGAATTTACTGGTTAGAAGCAGAGGGAAGACGGTGGGGATTTAGGATGATTTGGTTTGACTAGCGTTAGAAAGGGTGTTTATACTTCCACCGATGGCGAAAAAACTCGGACCAGATACCCGTCTCAAAGCTTTTGAAACACGGCATTTGACTTACAGTATACCTGCCAGAAACGTAGCACTGGTTCGAGGTGAATTATTCTACAATTTGTTATGGCCAGAACTGGTTAAGAAATTTACCAGGCTGCCAAAAGATCTGACTGCTGCAATGCCCATTGCTATGTCAGAAGTAAAACTCTAATACATCGGTAGTGGGTAGATCAGCATGCAATGGCCTGATCTGCCCGCTACTTTACTTACTGCTTAGCATAAGCGTAATCTTAATGGAATAGGTGTTTGACATGAAAAATATTGTTGAAAGATTGAACATGTTGCAATCCTGTCTTTTGTTTGTTTGCCTTACCATTGGTTCAGTCGCCATTGCAAAAGTCGAACAGGCAGATGAGGCAGAACAGAAGTCAGAAATAACAAGTACCGCTGATCACAGTCTTTTTGAAGAGTTGCAACAAGATTTTACCAGTGGTCCAGAAGTCACTAAAGCCTGCCTGAGTTGTCATACTGAGGCTGGAAAACAGTTGCACAAAACAACACACTGGACCTGGGCGTTTGAAAACAAGCTGACCGGCGAAACCCTGGGCAAAAAAAATGTGATCAATAATTTCTGTGTTGCTACCGCCTCAAACTGGGCACGTTGTACCTCATGCCATATCGGTTACGGCTGGAAAGATGCCTCATTTGATCTGACATCAGAAGAGAATATTGACTGCCTGGTCTGTCACGAAAGCACCGGGACCTATCAAAAATTCCCGACTGCTGCCGGCCACCCTAATTACACAGCTAAAAAATGGCCACCTAAAAAAGGCAA
>JAPVVU010000347.1 GCA_028571885.1 Gammaproteobacteria bacterium
GCCCTGATTGAAATAAAAAAACAGTCCAGCTTGTTGAAAATACTGGGTTCCTATCCAAAGGCTGTATTGTAATGAAGCCTCTGCAAGCTGTAGAAAGTGTTGCTCAGTTACAACCTTATATTCCAGGAAAGCCAATTGATGAACTTGAACGCCAATATGGCGTAAAAAATGCTGTTAAAGTTGCTTCTAATGAAAATCCACTTGGCCCAAGTCCAAAAGTATTATCGCATTTACAACAATTATTGTTGAAACCTAAAGAATTTTCCCGATATCCTGATGGTAATGGCTATATTTTAAAAAACAAACTCATTGAAAAACTTGCAAATGATGAATTGAGTTTATCTATTGACCAAATCACTCTGGGTAATGGTTCTAATGATGTTCTGGACTTATTAGCGAGGACCTTTGCAAGTATCAATGATGAGGTTATTTTTTCTCAATACGCTTTTGCAGTTTACCCTATAGCTACTCAGGCCGTTGGAGCAACAGCTGTTGTAACGAAGGCATTAGAATGGGGTAATGATCTGCATGCAATGCTTGATGCTATAACCAGCAGAACTCGGTTAATATTTATTGCAAATCCAAATAATCCAACAGGGACCTGTTTACCTGCCAAAGATTTATTAAACTTTTTGCAGCAGGTGCCAGAAAATATTGTTGTTGTTATTGATGAAGCCTATGAAGAATATGCTTCAGATTATATTGAAGGTTATCATTCAATTTTATCAGCATTGAACCAGTTCAATAATCTGGTCATTACACGTACTTTTTCTAAAGCTTATGGTTTAGCCAGTTTTAGAGTGGGTTATGCAGTGTCTTCTATAACTATTGCAGATTTGATAAATCGTGTCAGACAACCTTTCAATAATAATACTTTTGCTCTTGAAACTGCTTCTATAGCGCTGGATGATCAAGTGCATATTCGTCAGTGTGTTGAGCTAAACTGGCAGGGGATGTCCTATCTTATCAGTGGATTCAAGTCTCTTGGTTTAGATTATATACCTTCTGCAGGTAATTTTGTCTGTGTTAAAATTGGTTCTGATTGTGAGCAAGTCTACGAAAAATTGCTCTATGAAGGTGTTATCACCCGGCCTCTTGCTAATTATCATATGCCAGAGTATTTAAGAATTTCAATTGGTACCATGGCAGAAAATGAACGGGTTTTTGAGGCTCTAAAAAAAGTAGTTAGTATATAACTTCTAACGCTGAGACAAGTTTCAATATTATTAAAATTATGAACTCTCAACAAAAAAATTTAAAAATTAAACACCTCACGATCATTGGTGTTGGTCTCATAGGTGGATCATTTGCCAGGGCGGTACGTGCATCCGGCATGGTTGAACATATCACTGGTTACGCTCGAAATTCTGAAAATCTAAAAAAAGCACTAGAATTAGGTGTAATAGATGATTATTTTCTTAATATTGAAGATGCTGTAAAAAATGCCGATTTGATCTTTATTGCCACTCCTGTAGGCAGTTTTCAACAAATATTGTCTCAGGTTAAAAGCTCAATGAAAGACGATGCTATCATTACTGATGCCGGCAGTACAAAATCGAGCGTGATTGAGGCTGCCCGTGCTGTTTTTAATGATATCCCCCCAAATTTTGTACCGGGTCATCCAATTGCAGGTACTGAAAATAGCGGTGTAGAAGCCTCATTTGCGGAACTCTATCAGGATCATCGCGTTATACTGACACCAGTTGAAGAAACAAATTCTTCAGCAGTGGAAATTGTTTCTCAGCTCTGGAAATCTACAGGTGCTCAGGTTGTCTTAATGGAAGCCTATCATCATGATCTTGTATTGGCTGCGACCAGTCATTTACCACATCTTCTGGCATTTTCTTTGGTCAATACATTAACTACCTTAGATGAAAAGCAAGAAATTTTTGAAAATGCTGCGGGAGGATTTAGAGATTTCACTCGTATTGCTTCAAGTGATCCTTCCATGTGGCAGGATATATGTTTGGCGAATAAAGATGCCTTACTGGAACATTTAGATCATTTTACTCAAGATCTTCAGCAATTACGCACGGCCCTTGAACAGAGTGATGGTGATTATTTAAAAGAAATATTTTCCCGTGCAAAACAAAGTCGAGATGATTTTTCTGAAAAAGATTCTGGCTGAATTCTAAAAGGAATGAGCTGTCTCGAATTTATTGGCATTGAATCAATACGATATTAACGCTTGGAGTTCATAAGTTTGATGGTGTAAATGTCTCTTTAATGAAAGTGTGCACTATTTCCCCTCATGGGGCCTACTTTTGGTGGAACAGCTATTTAGAAATGAAATAAAATGATGAATGAAGAAAAAACACTTGCGATTCAAGTTAGCCCAAAACAATTAGATTCTTTTTGCAAAAAAATCATTTCCCGTTCACGAAATACAGCAAATATTCATGAGGCTTTGATTGTTTTAGAAGCATTTGTCAGTGCCTTTTCCTGTGATTCACAGGGTGCAGATAATTATAAAAATATCCAGGATACCCTTAAATCACATTCTGCAAAAACCCGTGAAAAACTGATGTTAGAAAAAACACAACAACTTGAACAGGGTCTCTCCACACAAAATATCTTATTATTAGCAGATGTTTATAGTTCACTCTCAAGAAATGGTTTTTATCAGATCCTAAACAGTGCTGCGGATCAGATCAATCGCTCCGATATATTTTCCATTTCTACCTGGGTGATCACATGGGCTAGTGAAGCGAAACAAATGGCAGAAGAAGCCAGTGGTTATCCGGATGCTTTAGACTTTAAAAAAGCAAATATAAATATTGAGCAGTACCAGGCAATGACCGATATTGCCTATTTTTTTAAAAATACATATAAATAATAATGATAGATATCAATAAAATAGAAGAGATAGTTAAATCTATTTCTAATAATATTCTGATGCCTTATTTTACAAAAGTACAGGCTCAAATTAAACCCGATGGCTCATTAATTACTCAGGCAGATGTTGAAGTCCAGGATTCTATTAAATCAGAACTATTAAAAAACTTTCCTGAATATGGATTTTTTGGCGAGGAATTATCCGACAATGAATTAAATGCATTTTTCTCACAAAACCACTCTGGTTATTGGTGTCTTGATCCCATAGATGGTACCAGTAATTTTGCATCATCATTGCCTTATTTTTCAATTTCGTTAGCATTAATAATCAATGGTCAAACTATTCTTGGTTTAATTTATGATCCTGTTCGAGATGAATGTTTTACCGCTTTAAAAGGGCAGGGTGCAAAGCTAAATGGTCAGGTTATCAATCGTTCAGAAGCGCCTCAACGACTAGAAGAATGCATCGCTATTGTTGATTTTAAACGCCTGCCTGCACAGCTTTCAGTAAAACTTGTCTCTACACCGCCATATCGTTCTCAACGCAGCTTTGGTTCTATTGCTCTGGATTGGTGTTGGCTGGCAATGGGAAGAGGTCATGTTTATCTGCATGGTAAACAAATGTTGTGGGATTATGCGGCAGGTTTATTGATTGCTGAAGAGTCTGGCTGCATTGCTTGCACTATGGATGGCGATGCAGTTTTTCAGGAATCATTAGTGCCAAGAAAAGTTATTGCCAGTGGCAACAATAAGTTGCAAAAACAATGGCTTGCGTTTATTATCTAATAATATATTTTATTATAATCGTAATTATTCAGCGTGTATTTATTAATTACCCGTGTTAAGCCTATGGTCACTCATTTTTCTGACTTTGCTTTCTGTTATGAGATGCCACTTCGTTCAAA
>JAPVVU010000348.1 GCA_028571885.1 Gammaproteobacteria bacterium
ACAGGTAAAAATCAGTCGCAGTTATGATAAGCAGTATAACAAGTTAGCAGAAAATAGCTCAAAAACACGTTTTAACACCAAAACTGATCTCATTAATTGGCAAAATGATATTGCTCTTCGAGAGTATGATTTATTAACCCTCGGCCTGGACTATAAAAAGGACAAAATAGACAGCAGCTCTGATTATTCAGAAGATAGTCGCTGGAATCATGCAGCATATTCACAATATCAATATGTCGGCGATGTATTTGATACTCAGGTTTCTTTTCGTTATGACGATAACGAAGCATTTGGTTCCCATAATACCTGGAGCTTCGGCACAGGATTCAATCTGGATGAAAATGTTCGTATTACCGCATCCTATGGCACAGCATTTAAAGCACCCACGTTCAATGATTTGTACTGGCCTGCTGATTTCTTTTTTAAAGGAAATCCCGATTTAAAGCCGGAAGAATCCGAAAGCTTTGATTTTGGTGTTGAGTTAACAACGGGAAAAACACTCTGGACCGCTCACTACTTTGATACCAATATTACCAATTTAATCACTTATGTTAATTCATTTCCATCCGTCAGTATGATGGAAAACGTCAATAAAGCGAGTATTGACGGGCTTGAATTTACCGTGACAACTGATATTTTTGGCTGGCAATTAAGTGGTAATGCTTCATTTATTAACCCGGTTGATGATAAAACAGGTTTAATGCTGGCAAGAAGAAGCAAGAGAAACCTGAATATTTCGCTTGATAATACCACGGGAGCATTCACCTATGGTGCCTCAGTTATTGCCAGCTCAGAGCGATTTGATAAAGCAGGAGAACAAAATCAATTACCTGGTTTTGGTCTAATGAATATCAGAGCAGCCTGGGCACTGAACAATCAATGGACTATCAAAGCAAAAGTTGATAACCTTTTTGACAAAGAATACGTTCTGACTCAAAGTGGCGGGATTGATTATAAACAGCCTGATCGTTTTGTATTTACCTCAATCCATTATCAGATGTAACATCTGTCCTGACATCTTCTCTTCAACATGAAGAGAAGATGTCAATAAGTACCTCATTCTAAAAACCATGGCACTTAATGAAGTTAAAAAATCACCCTTTTATTTTTTTAATCAGTCTTGTTTTTCTGGTTCTTAGCAGTTTTATTTTTGCTTTATTGACTGGCTCCGGTGATCTGTCATCTCAGGAACTCCGTTCTCTATTGAATGGTACTGCCTCTCCCCTGCACCAGAGTCTGGTGTTTGAACTGCGTCTGCCAAGAGCACTGGCCGCTTTTGCAGCAGGTGCCCTGTTGTCAATTGCGGGTGTTTTAATGCAGGTTTTATTGCGAAATCCATTAGCCGATCCTTACGTTCTGGGGGTTTCTGGCGGTTCTGCTCTTGCAGCCCTGCTGGCAATGCTATTGGGTGTCAACACGCTTTGGTTGACAGGCAGTGCATTTCTTGGGGCACTGCTATCAATTTTTCTGGTTTTTTCTTTTGCCCATAGCAAAGGCAGCTGGACTATTTCCCGGCTGTTGCTCACAGGTATTATTCTAGCCTCCGGCTGGGGAGCATTGATTAGTTTTGTACTGGTCATCTCACCACCTGAAAAAATCCATGGCATGTTATTCTGGCTCATGGGCGATCTCAGTTATGACCGGCCATTGCTGCCTTCTTATGTGATTTTACTCTTTGGTTTTCTCCTTACGATGTCTATTAGCCGTCAGCTGAATATCCTGTTATGGGGTGATTTACAAGCTGGAAGTCTGGGCATTGATACCAAACGACTGCGAGTCTCTATCTTCTTTATTTCATCATTACTCACCGCAGGCGCAATTACATTAGCGGGCAGTATCGGCTTTGTTGGACTGGTGATCCCTCATCTGGTACGCTTGATTATAGGCACCGATCACCGCTTACTGGTACCTGCAAGTGCTCTATTGGGTGGTGCTTTATTAATTATTGCCGATACGCTGGCAAGAACCATGATAGCACCTCAACAATTACCCGTCGGTGTCCTCACTGCCCTCATTGGTGTTCCACTGTTCCTTTATCTGTTAAGAAGGAGTCAGTAATTTGTCTTTAAAAACAAACAATCTTAACGTTTCAATTGCTCACAAAACAATCTGCAAACAGCTCAACATCAATTTTAATCCTGGTGAGTTCTGGGGAATTATGGGCGTTAACGGCGTCGGAAAAACCACCCTGTTACATACATTAATTGGTCTTCGCCCTTTTGATAACAGCACAGATAATGCGGATGATATTGGAGCAATCACACTTAATCATAGAAATATCAGTGACTACAAACGCATAGAACTGGCACAAAACATCGGCATGATGCTGCAGGAATATGAGTATAATTTTCCTTCCACTGTACTTGAAGCGACACTCATCGGACGTCATCCATTTATTAACAACTGGCAGTGGGAAAACAGTAATGACAAACAACTTGCCATGAGTGCATTGAAAAAAATGGGGCTGGATAGTTTTTGTGAACGGTTCATCAATACATTATCCGGTGGTGAAAAACGGCGCCTCAATCTGGCTACTATTTTGACACAAAACCCCGATTACTACCTGCTGGATGAACCTGTTAATCATCTTGATATCAAAGCACAACTTGAGATTCTCAGCTTATTAAAAGATAAATTTAAACAAGGCAAACAATGCGGTATTATGGTCATTCACGATCCCAATCTGGCTTATCGATTTTGTGATCATATGCTGTTGTTATTAGATAATGGCCAGTGGATAGCAGGTAAAACGAAGGACATTCTTACCAGAGATAATCTCAGTCGCTTGTATAATTGTCCTATTCATCAGGTGAATGATGCACAGCATACTTTATTTATCCCTTTACAAAACACCTAGTCAAATGAAAGTCAAATGAAAGTTAATCTAAACCAACTCAATTTTTACCTGTACACTTTTTTCATCATTTTATTGGTGTTTTATATATCCATGTTTTGCGCACCCGTGCTGGCACAAATTCAAGTACAGGATGATAGCGGACAAATTGTCATTCTGGAGCAGCCAGCAAAAAAAGTCATCAGTTTATCACCGGGACTGACTGAACTGGTCTATGCTGCAGGTGGTTCAGAGCTCATTAAAGGCGTTGTCAGTTATAGTGATTTTCCCCTGCAGGCAAAAAGCTTACCGCAGGTTGGAAGTTATAACGCCCTGGACATTGAAAAAATTCTTATCATGCAGCCTGATCTTGTTATCGCCTGGAAAAGCGGCAACCCAACACATCAAATAGAGCAATTAAAAAAATTAGGACTCACCGTCTATATTAGTGAGCCTAATGCACTTATGGACATTCCTGTTACCATAAAATCATTAGGAAAATTAATGGCGACTGAAATCATTGCAGAAAAAAATGCGGATGATTTTATTGAACAGTTGAATAAATTAAAGCAAACATACCAGAACAAAAATAACGCAAACAGAAAACGAACCTTTATTCAGATATGGGATAATCCCGTCATGAGTGTTAACGAAAATCACTTAATTTCAAAAGTAATCACACTTTGCGGCGGCAATAATATTTTTGCCCGGGCAAAAGGCTTAACCAGCTCACCTTCTATTGAATCCATATTAGAACTGGACCCGGAAATAATTATTGCCACCGGAATGGCTGATACATCTAAATCATGGCTCAATCGATGGCAGCAATGGCCATTTCTCAGTGCAGTAAAAAACAATCGACTCTATGCCGCAAACCCGGATCATCTGGTACGCCATACACC
>JAPVVU010000349.1 GCA_028571885.1 Gammaproteobacteria bacterium
ATGGTTGATGGACAATGGTGCTGCCACTCTCGACTTTGCGGATCAACAATCAGCCTTCCTAAATGTTAACACTCTGGATGATCTGGATTTACTCAGCCAGCAGCTGGCTTCCTTTTAACCTAAACAAATCAGTCACTCAATAACTGTGCTGAAATGGTATCCAGTTTTTATTCAGGTACCGTACCGTGCATACAATACATTACTTTGCTCAGATTGCATCAAATCCCGACATAATGCATCACATGCTCTGGTACTCAATGGCACTATTTCCCCTCATGGGGCCTACTTTTGGTGGAGCCGTTATTTAATCAGCATCAAGCATTTTAAGCATCTTTTCTGCAATAGCTGTGATTTTTTTATCTTTGCTGATGTTCATAATTTGTGCAAATGCTTCTATGGACTCTTCAATCATTTCATCCATGTAAGCAACCACTTCAACAGCTTCGCGCATACCATCAACAAGCTGTTTAATTTCCAGCGGCAGTTCAGGATCATTGAGCAATTCATTGGTGGCATTTTCTAAATCAGACCCTTCTAACTGCAAATCATCTAAATCACTGCCATCTAAACTTAAACCAAGCGCTTCCATGGAAAGATCCTGGTCAGACTCAATGCGTTTCAACTCATTATCTAAACCTGCTTTGCCATTAAAAAGCACCCCTTCAAATATGTCTTCCAGTATTTGATTGGTTTCCTGCAGATCAAAATTTTCTGGCTCAAAATCATCGCCCAGCCATTCCAGCAGTTCAGCATATTCTTCATCGTCCTCAGGTGCTGCCAATTGCTCAAGCATGTGCTTGTATCCCCAGGGGCCGCCACAGTCTTCAGGAGGACAAGCCCGCTTGCCTTTTATGCAAACAATTGGCAACTGACTTTTTTTCTGCGGCATTATTTTTTCCAGAATGATTTTGTGCTCCCAGCCATCACCAAAATCATATTCATACTTAAGCCAGTCTTTTTCATTTTTGAGTACTTCGTTGAGTAGCACTGCAGACTCATCAATCATTTTACGACCAAAAGAAGGTGCAAAATTATCATCATATGGCTCGCTGTAAGTCACACCATCTCGATCAACAAATTGATGCATGTGGCTATCTGTCCATCCCATACTGACTTGAATCACATCATGCAGCGCATCAAGAGGTACACGGCTATCAACAACTAAACGCCGCCAGATTGGCGGCTTAATATCAGCTAAAAGCACCTTAATTTGATAACTTTGACGCAGATGGACAACATTTGTATGTGAATTCATTTCAATATTTCTCTGTGGTTACAGCTAAAATTTATTTTAGCACTTAAATAAGTGTTCCACCAAAAGTAGGCCCCATGAGGGGAAATAGTGAACATTCTTTATTTAACATCCGCATCAGAGCCGGTCATTCATTATTGTGCTCGGACTGCGTCAAATCGCCCAATAATAAATGACCAGCTCTGATACTCAGTGTATACCCTTTCCCCTCATGGGGCCTACTTTTGGAGGAACAGTTATTTAACGGACATCTACTGAATAAAAAAAGACTACTATATATCAAGACAATTTTTATCTAATTCAGGTAAAATCATGCGCTGAATCTTATTCATTATTATTAATTTAATTGAGCCAATTTAAAACAGACTATTATGATTGTGACAGATATATTCGACAAAGGCGGCATTATTGTCTGGATTTTAGCGGGTTATTCCTTCATAGCCCTGACCATCTTATTTGAGCGGACATTACGCTTTATGTTTATGGGCAGCTCTGGTAAACAAACCGAAGAGCAATTGATTGGGATGCTCAGACAAGGCCAACCAGAAAACATCGTCGCTAAAATGCGGGGGCCGGAAGGACGCCTGCTGCAAGGCATTCTTCAGGCATCAAAAGATGGTATCCAGGATTTAAATCGTGTTGCGGTTCGAATCGGCAGTTTTGAATTAAGTAATTTGGAGAAAGGCTTCCGCACCCTGTCTTTTCTTGGCAATACTGCACCCTTATTAGGTCTGCTTGGTACTATTATTGGTATGATTAAAGCTTTTATGGTGATAGAGCAGGCAGGTGGACAGGTTGATGCTCAGGCACTTGCCGGTGGCATCTGGGAAGCCATGCTGACCACGGGAGTTGGTCTTGCAGTTGCCATTCCAGTACTTCTCCTATTGCATCTACTCGAATCTGCTGCTGATAAACGCGCTCAGAGCATGCGTAATTATGCCTCCCTGATGCTGGAATATTTACCCAGAGACACGGTAAATTCTGAATTATCGGAAGAACCTGAAGCAACTCATCACCGTAATGGTGTCACCCATGCAGTTTGAAGGCCGGCGGCGTACCAGTCATGTACCCAATCTGACACCACTGATTGACATCGTTTTTCTGCTGCTGGTTTTTTTCATGCTGACATCCCATTTTGTCCGCGATGAAGTCCTGAATATTGATTTGCCTGAAGCCGACAGCGGTGACGCGCTGGATGAGCCTCAGCAGATAGAAGTCATCATCACTGAGGCAGGGGAATATTCAATCAACAGGCAAATTGTTACTCTGGAGGCACTGGAAAATATTTTACTGGATGAAATTAAAGAGCAGAAAGAGAAGGTCGTTCGTATCCGTGGAGACAAGGATGTTGACTTAGGTATTGCCATAGGTGCCTTTGATGCCGCACGCAAAGCCGGTGCATCGGGTGTTGATATTGTCACAATGGAACGCACCGCTCCCAGGGCTCCCGCTAAGACACCAGCAAACAACTCAAAAAACAAATAAGATGACCCAGGCTATTCTCGATACTCTTCCTTATAAGAATGGGCCCTGGCTCAGGTCTTCTTTGCTGAATTCAAACCATTTTATTTGGCTTACTGCGATTGTATTATCTCTTTTGACACATGGTATTTTATTTTTTCAGAGAAACAGTCAGCACAATGCTGTACCCGCTATGGTTATTCAGGAAACTATAACCCATGTGCGTTTTGCCAGCATATCACCACCGCCAATAACAGTTATTGAACCTGAGATTATAATACCGGAGCCGGAGCCTGTCGTTATTCCTCCAAAAGTACCTGAAAAAACAGTCGAAATACAAAAGCCTGACCCCGAAGTTAAACCCGTAGTCGTTGAGAAAAAAAGCAAACCAAAAGCAAAAAAGAAAAAAAAACCAACACCTAAACCAATAAAACAGGTGCAGAAAAAAAAGACCGTACAAAAACCGCCGGTCAAAGTAGAAAAGACATTGGTTAAACCACAAGCAACATCATTTAATACAAGACCTCTGATAAATAAAGACGTTAAAACATCGCCTATTGTCTCAAAGGCCGATCAACGTCTTATAGAACAGACTCGAAAGAGTTATTATGCACTGCTGATGCGCCATATTGAAGTCCACAAACACTATCCGAGAGTCGCTCGCAAACGAAAAATTGAAGGTAAAATACTGGTCACTTTTACTCTTTTGGCCAATGGCAACATTAAAAATTTACAGATAAATGGCAAAAGAAGCATCCTGGAAAAAGCCACCAAAAATGCGATAAATGATGCCCTGCCGATGCCGCCTCCCCCCCGGGAATTATCTTTGCCCCAGGAAATCACATTTACTATGAATTATTTTTTAAAATAATCAAAGATATATTAGTTATTTACATGAAATCGCTTTATTTTCATATGGTAATTAGCTATTGTTAAGGATGACATTGACTTTTTTATTTGAGGAACAACAATGGCCAAAAAACACAAGCAGAAAATAATTCACGGCGTAAAAAAAATAAGC
>JAPVVU010000350.1 GCA_028571885.1 Gammaproteobacteria bacterium
TTCAGCCTGTTCCCGGTAGAGGCGCATAGTATCAATTGAGTTCAGTGAACGCAGCCAGTTCATAAAATGACAGACTTCGATTTCAATGATATCTTCGGCTTTAAGCGCTGCGTCCTGGCGTGACTTTAAACCTTCATCAATAATTTCTTTGAGATCATCAACTGTATACAAAAAAACATCTTCCAGCTCACCAACCTGTTCTTCAATATCTCTGGGAACGGCAATATCAACCATGAAAATAGGTGCATGCTTACGTATTTTAATGGCCGCCTCGACAGTACCTTTACCTAAAATAGGTAACTGGCTTGCCGTTGAACTGATGACAATATCTGCCTCAGCAAGGTGTGCCGGGATTTCGCTTAAAGCAATGGCATAACCATCGAATTCCTGAGCAAGAGCATGTGCTTTCTCTACGGTTCGATTGGCAATAATAATTCGTCCGATACCTGATTCATGCAGGTGACGTGCGACTAACTCTACCGTTTCACCAGCACCAATTAATAAAGCGGTGTGTTCTTGAAAATCGCTGAAAATCTGTTTGGCAAGACTGACTGATGCGAAAGCAACAGAAACCGGGCTGGCACCAATAGCAGTATCAGTACGAACCTGCTTGGCGCAACTAAAAGTGTGCTGGAATAATTTATGTAGAAATTGGCCAACAGCACCATTTTTATTGGCCACCGAAAAGGCAGATTTTAATTGACCCAGTATCTGGGGTTCACCAAGAATCAGAGAATCCAGGCCGCTGGCAACTCGCAACATATGCCGAACAGCATCTTTGTCAGGATGCAGATAGAGAAATTCTGAAATATCAGTATCAGCCAGATCGTGATGTTCTTTGAGCCATTGTATTAAAGCATGTGTGGCTTCTTCGGTACCTTCGTCATCACAGTTGAGCTGGCAATATAACTCAGTGCGGTTACAGGTCGACAAGATAACCGCCTCATTGACCGCATCTTGAGAAGTCAGATCTTTTAACGCATCAGGAATGGTATCTGGTGCAAAAGACAGCTGTTCCCTGATCTTTACAGGTGCAGTTTTATGATTAATACCCAGTGCAAGCAACGACATAGAATGTGTATTATAAGCCCTTAACCATCATTAAAAGTTATTTTGGAGCCATCAGCCAATAAAATTTTGTCGCCGTCGTTTTGCTCACATTCTCTTTAATAAAAAAAGAATAGCAAAAAAGACAGTGATGCAATTTTATTATTGATAAGAGTTTACTTATTAAACACGGCATTTTGCGCAAAAATTACCCAAAACTCAAGTAATCTCTCATTATTATTATAATTTCAGTTATAATTATATAGATTGTGTTATAAACATAATAGCCTTGAGCCAATTAAATGCAGCCTTGAGCTATTTAAACATAGCCTTGAGCTAACTAAATATAGCCTTTAGCTAATTAAACACAGCCTTGAGCTAACTCAAAACAATTGCAGCTGCAGCGCTTTTACCTGCGTTTTATTGGAACTTAATGATAAATAATAGTTCTAAGCTACTGTGTGATATTCTTACAGCTGGTGTAAAACTGAGCTAAATATTAGTCGTCAGCGAGTTTAAAATGTTAATTTAATCAATGAATTAATCTAATTTTTATGTACATCTTATTCGGAGAAAAAATGTACTCTAGACAATTTGTAAAACTCAGAAATTTAAACTCAATATTGTTAATGATGAGTTTATTACTGGGTTTCACCTTAACTGGATGTGCTACTCACTCAGAAAAAGCCCAATATCCAAATCAGCATGAAAACTCTGATGGTCACTCAGATGCTGTTTCGGGTGCCAGCCAGGAGAACATGTCAACAAAGAACAGCAGCCCCCAGACTGGAACCACTCAGATTAAAGCGGGAGAGCCCGCTCAGGAATTAACACCAGAATTACTTTATGATCTGATGCTGGCAGAACTTGCTCTGCAAAGAAATGATTACACACTTGCTTTTGATAAATACTATAAAGCAGCCGAACAAACGAGAGACAGTCGTTTAGCCAAAAAAGCAACCCGCGTTACCCTGTTTTCAAAAGATGATGCCCAAACCTTTAAAGCGGTGAAGCTCTGGTCGGAAATTCAACCCGAAAATATTGATGTACAGCAAATCTATGCCTCTTCACTTATTTCCCAAAAAAAGGATGAGGAAGCACTTCTTTATTTACAAAAAGTGATTAACCTGAGTGATAATTTTGAAGCTGGTTTTAAGCGGGCATTTACGATTTTAGAGACGGTTGAAGAGCAGAAACGTGCCAATATTCTATTTGTCCGACTAACAAAAAATCACCAAAATGAACCTATGGTAAAATTGTATCAGGCAAAACTGGCTTTTAAATTTGTTGATTATCCATCAACTGAAAAATATCTGGATGAAGCGCTTGCCTCTAAACCAGGTTATCTGGATGCTCTGGTACTGAAAGTTGAATTGCTCAAAAAACAAAATAGAGAGCTTCAGGCGATTCAAACCCTGGAAAAAATATTACTCAAATTGCCGCAGAATACAGCAATAAGGCTGGAACTGGCTCGACTACTGGTTAAAAATAAGCAGTATGAACAAGGTTTAAAGCAGGTTAAGCAACTTGCAAAAAAAGAATTGGCGCCTGAAGTCTTGTTTGCCATTAGCCTGCTTGCAATTGAGATGGATAAGCTTGATGAAGCCAGGCAATACCTGGAGCGTTTACATGCCCATCGATTATATGCCAGTGAAGCGGCTTATTTTATCGGCCAGCTTGAAGCCGGCCGGGAGAACTATGCTGAAGCTGAAGAATGGTTTAAGCGCGTAAAAAACGGCAAATATACCTTTGAGGCATATCTGGGACTGGTCATGGTTTATTCACAACAGGAAAAATTTGATCAGGCATTTAAATTACTTGAACATTCCAGTGGTTATAATGGTAAACAGAGCACAGAAATCCTGCAAATTAAAGCAGAAGTTTATGCTCAGGCTAAGAACTACACTAAAGCTTATGAAATTTATACAGAAGCAGTCAATTTAGCACCAGACAATCATGATATTCTTTATGGTCGGGCCATGCTGGCCGAAAAATTTGGCCGAATCGATCTGCTGGAAAAAGACCTGCATACTATTCTTGCTGCAAACCCTAAGGATAATCAGGCGCTTAATGCTTTAGGCTATACGTTAGCCGATAGAACAACCCGTTATCAGGAAGCGCTGCAATATATAGAGCGGGCATTGAAATTGAATCCAGATGATGTTGCTACTCTCGATAGTATGGGTTGGGTTTTATATAAAATGGGTAAACACGCTGAAGCATTAAAATATCTGCAGAAGGCTTATGAAAAAGATCCTGACCCGGAAATTGCTGCCCACTACGGTGAAATTCTCTGGGTATCAGGGCAGACTAAAAAAGCTAAATCTATTTGGGACAAAGCTTTAAAGAAAGATCCGCAACATCGTGTACTGATAGGCACCAGAACGCGCTATTTAAAGAAATAATACTCGGCCGCAATGCATTTTTCTCATGTCTCAACAAGTCAGAACATCAATTTTAAGAACATAATGATAAGATCATACGGCACAGCTATATTCCAGTCAGTTGCATTGGTGTCAATGATTCTGCTGTTTGTTTCGGGCTGTACAACAACCGCGATAAAGTCATCAGAATCAGATGCTTCATTTACCCGGCAGCAATCCTTAGATAAAATTCCTGATAGCTGGACTATCAATGGTCGTATCAGTGTTATTAATGAGCAGGAAAACTGGTATGCAAA
>JAPVVU010000351.1 GCA_028571885.1 Gammaproteobacteria bacterium
CCGACGTCTTTCTTTACCAGAAGGAGCTTTACCAGGAGCGACTTTACCAGAAGCAGCTTTACTATCAGCCTCTAATTCAATGGAATACATTAAGACATCAGCAGTCGGTTTGTTATTAATGGTAATGATTTCACTACCCAAAGTGACAGGCATGGGGACTTCACTTTCCGGCCATGCCTGCAATAACTGTTCACTAACCTGACTGGCCATTACTTTAGGGACGGGTGGTGCATTTAATATTTGATAAACTTGCTGCGCATTTAAATCACCATGCCGGGCAAGTCCGATTTGATTGTTTTGAGTATCAATATAATAAAAATGATTCAGACGAAATAATTCTTGTGCTTGTGGAGAGGTATTGGCAACTATCTGGTATTTGTCTTCAACCTGTTCCCAGGTCATTTGAATGAAGCGTTCACCGCTTAACTGCAGTGGTTGATTAAGCTCCTGAGTTTGCCAAAAGCAGCGCTGTGTTTTGAGCAGTTTTTCCAGAGTCAACTCACCAATATCCCCCTTAAGGGCATAGATATTCTGGCGATAAAAAATGCCTCTTCCCGTCATGCTGTATAACAAGCCTGAAATTTCAACATCCTGCTCATCATGTTCAAAGTTGAGGTTTGAAGTATAGCCATCAACCATATCTTCCAGACTCTGGGGACGGCTCTTGCCATAACCTCCTTTTTTCAGACGTCTTGCCACGATGGTGACAATCTCCATATCCTGAGCATCTTCGGTGGGTCGAATCAGATAGAGCAGGACATTATTATAAGCTGGTTTTGCATGCTGACTGACAGAATCGTTTAATAGTGAAACAGGGTGACCGGCATTCGATTTTTCAGGGTTTAACGTACTGAGCCACTGCTCGACGTCTATCTCTGCCTGACGGCCCCCGTCAATCTTTTCCAGTTGACCTTTTTCACTGATTGCCTGAGCATTTGTCCGGGCAAATTCAAATAGCGTTGCAACTGCATGCTTACAGCGAAAGCCGACAGGACAATCACATTCACCAATGATGCTGGTATGATTTTTTGTCACCTTCAAGGTCACAACGATGCTATAGGCATAATTCAGACTGCCAAACACATCAGCATGAATTTTAATATCTTTTCCGGTTACAGATTCAATCTCTGTAATTTCAACCCGGTCACTTTCAAAGTATTTTATACCTCGTTGTAAGGTGGCCTGGCTAAACGAATTTTCAATTACGGTTTCTGATATGCCAGCCTGAGCCAGCATTTGGATATACTCTTCATTCATAAACGGGGTAACACTTAATTGCTGCTTCCTTGAGGTGGTTCATCCATCTCATCTCTGATATTAACATTACCGCCATCGCGCGCTTCAATTGGCGGTAATTTTTTACCGCCAAAAATAGCATCGAAACGCCAGTTCATAAAGTCCGGAGTAGTTACATAGGTCTTTCTGACAATAAATTCTAAGAAATTTTTCAGACGGTACACGTGTGCGACTGAATCAATTCGAATAATTTCATTACCTCTTTCATCAAAAGCAATCAATGTCGGTGCATAAAACAAATTGAGCTGATCCGCCCATTGCTTTGCCGTAAGACGTTGACCATTCGGAGTGATCACGGGTATATCAGAGTTCATATCTAATTGCACAATATCAAAATGAGTGAGTAATTTTTTAGTCTCCTCAAATTCCAGCGGTGCTGAATGAAGCACATCACAAGCATAACAATCTTGTTGTTCAAAAAAGACTAGTAGTGGTTCCTGAGCTTGAAAATGACTCCGATCCAGCGCAAAAGGTGGTGACATAAAAAAATCTTTTTCGTTCATGTCAGACATTTCAAACTTGGGGGGAGGATTAGCTCTGAACATATACTCTCTAAAGGATTCTTCTTTATAATAACCGCGCTCAACATATTCCATCGCAGCACGGAATTTATAGGGCGGATAAAAACCGCGTAACATCAAAGCCTTTTCCCCCTGAGCATTATAAAAAATTAATGAGGGTGTAAAGTTTGCCTTTTCCCGAAGTGCATACTCTCGCTCGGTCATCACCTGGCCATCAGGCGTAATGACTTCATTACTGCCCCAGATATTAATGGGGATCACATCAAAATTTTGCCGTGTATAAGCTTCAATATCTTTTTGGCCAAAATCTTTATCAATGAGTGCCTTGCAATAAGCGCAGTGCTTTTGTCCAAAATAAACGATTATGCCTTTTTTACCCGCAGCAACAGCTTCGCTAATATCATCCGGTAATTCCAGAAAACTTTTTTTAAACCACTCAGGATAAACAATCTCAGGTATCACAGGCTGATCATTAAAACCGTTCTCCCAATCATCATCCCAGCCATCATCTGCCTCTGCAGCTGAATAGAGGTTCTGACACCAAAAAGTGACTAATATAATTATTATAATTCTACGCATTCAGGTTCACTCATATTGAGTACATTAGCCAGTAGTAGCCCTAAGCTAAACTTATAAGCCTTAAGCCAAATTTAAAAGCCCTAAGCTAAACTTAAAAGCCTTTAGCTAAACTTTAAAAATACAGGTGCTTACAAACATTGGCTGATAAAATGCACTGCTTCCCCCAGTTATCCCCCTATTATAGAACAATTCACCTCTCATGTGGTGCACAACCTTGATAATCTTTCACCCGTCAACGCGACTCAAACGCGCACAGCAGACTGAATCAATGCTTTTTCTGGCATAGTATATGCTTCTCTTTAATGTATACATTAAAAATTTATTGATTTCTTATATTTAAATAAATGATTGAGAGAAGGCATCATGCAAGTCGAAAACACGCAAAATCAACCTGTTACAACCGAAAAGCACCGTAATATAAGCGTTTCACACACAATCGACTTTGCCCGTGAATTAAAAAACCAGCAAACTTTTAATGTCAATTCCAGTCAAAAAATCGACACTTTATCAACAACTCATGCTGCTTCTCCAACATCACCTGAGCCCGGTAATATAAAACTGGGCACATTATCAGGGGACAATAAAACAGTTGCCCAGTTATTGCTCGCCAACCCCGAACTCAAGGCAAAAACCTGGTCTATTATTCATAACCCTGTCAATAAAAATAAAGCATTCCATCAAATCTCAGCCGGCAAAGCAATTTTTTACAACTCAAAAACCCAGGAGCTGCATTGGTCTAAACTCAGTAGCTCGGAAAATAATAGTCTGGAAAATAACCTCCCTGGATTTAACTCAGCAACAAGAGCTGTTTTTTCTGCGTCTTCTTTACCCCAAAAAACGCCTTCGCCTGATTCAGGAACCGATCAAAAAATAATACTGGGCCAGATTAATCAGGACAATCCAACCATTTCAAATTTACTCTCACAACAGAGTGACTTTAAAGCACAGCGCTGGGATATTATTCATTCTGAAATTAATCAAAACAAAGCGTTCACAAAAATTCCAAATGGCACCATGATTTACATTGACAGTAAAACCAGAGAGCTTTCCTGGAATAAGCCTCTGTCTGGAAAAAACTTAAAAACAGTTTCATCAGTCACTCACAGCAATATTAGTAACAACCATGAGAGCAACAGCCGCATTAACAATAATAGTATTATCAATAGCACTGACAACAATGCAATTCCGGCAAGAAAACTCGACGATGCCGTCAAACCGTTTATGGGTACAGAATACAAACATTTAGATTGTTATACTCTGGTGGTCAATGGTCTGGAAAATATGGGCATTCAATATAGAGGCAAGGGCAGCCTGAGCAGACA
>JAPVVU010000352.1 GCA_028571885.1 Gammaproteobacteria bacterium
CCGACTTTTAGGACATGCTTTTAATGGACGTCAGGAATGTTAGGCACCCATCCGTTAATTACCTTTTTAGGCGAATAAATTCGCACCTACAATTCCTGGTTTAATAACCTATTGAATTATAGAGTAATATTTTCTGTAGGGGCGAATTTATTCGCATATAACATTAATTTACGGATGGACACTAACTAAATAATATTTATCACTTATATTAGATACTAGCAGAAAAATAAAAACATTGTATTTATGCAAGGGAATATCAATTCAATATTTATTTATTTATAATTTTGAGTACAGGCATCGATTGACAATATGGCCAATGCCATGGGAGGATTGCCTGGAACGGCACTGCCTGAGCAATAATTACTGCCTATATATTCATTAGTAATAGTGATAGCTGCGTTAAACTCAACTATTTAATCAAAATTAACCAATTTCCCAGTTGCCAGAAATATAACACTTTCAGCAATATTGGTGACTCGATCACCGATACGTTCAAGCTGGCGAATAACCCATAACTGGTAAGTGTAATGTACGGAGTTTTCAGGCTCTGACTGCATTAATTTAATAAACTTATCATTAAGATTATGTTCTAATAAATCAATCTCATCATCTTTAAGCGCAACAGTGTTTGCCTTATCAGCATCCTGCTCGGCATAATCAATCAAGACTTCATCCAGCATACTGATGCATTGTTCTGCCATAAGCAAAATATCATCGTCCAGATGTTCATTGCCTACAGCCATTTTCTGAACAATTGTTGCAATAACAACAGCGTAGTCAGCAATACGTTCGAGTTCATTTGCTATACTCATATCAGCAAGAAATTCACGTAAATCATTGGCGACAGGTTGTTGTGTTGCAATGACTTTTATACATTCAGTCTCAATTTTTGTCTGTTGTTCGTTAATAATTTTATCATTGTTAATCACTTCCTCAGCCAGAGAATGATCCTGATTCTGGTAACATTTCATCGCTGCAATAATGGCTTCTCGGGTATTATGTCCCATTAGCAGCACATTTTTTCGAATAAGACTTTCTTCTTTTTTAATGAAGGAGGCCAGCATTTTATTTTCCTTAATGAATTATTACTTTAATGGTCAAAACTAAATATTGATAGTTTATGTTTTAGTAATGACGCCACCCAGTTTTGCATAATGCATTAATGACGCAATACTTAATGCGCGATCGGCAACTTTTTCAAGACGTCTCAGTGCTTGCATAATATCTTGATAGTCCTGTGAAAGGGTAATATTATCATTAATCTTTGTTAACAGATTTTTTTCAATAATCTGATACAGATCATCATTTTTAGCTTCCTCAACTACAACCTTTTTAAATTCTTCATGCACGCGGTCTTTATCATCCAGAGCTATCAGATTCAGAGCCCCGGTAAGTGCTGCAACGGATGTTTTTTGCAATGGAATTGCATATTCAAGGATAAAATCTTTATCGACTTCATCTGAAAGTGCCAGGGGGAAATCCCGGATAAATGAATTACAGCTATTAGCAATACGATCAAACTCATTGGTCATTTTTAAAAAGGCAATAAGTAGTCGCAAGTCTTTAGCTTCTGGTGTATAAAGAGCAAAAAATTTAATAATAAGATCATCAATTTCATCTATTTTTTTATAACGTTCCTGTTTTTTTATCTTGCTGATATCATCCAGTTTACAGGGCTGACATTCTTCAAGTGCAGCCAGAATCTGCTGATTACTGGCTAACACCACCTGCCCTAACGCAATCATTTCGTTTTGTATTAATTCCAGTTTTGCTTCTTCTGTTGGTAACATTTTTAACCATACCTTCCTGTAATATAATCTTCAGTTTTCTTTTCTGTTGGATTGATAAAAATGACTTCAGTTTCGTCGTATTCAATCAAATCACCCATATGAAAAAAAGCTGTATAATCAGCTACACGCCCGGCCTGCTGCATATTATGGGTAACAATAATAATGGCGTATTTTTCTTTCAGCTCCAGCATCAATGCTTCAATTTTTTCAGTTGAAATCGGATCCAGCGCTGAGGTTGGCTCATCCATGAGTATAACATCAGGCTGAACAGCAATGGTTCGAGCAATACACAGGCGTTGTTGCTGGCCACCCGATAAAGAAGTGCCCGGCTGTTTAAGCTTATCTTTTACCTCAGCCCATAAACCTGCCTGAATTAAAGATTTTTCAACCAGATCATCACATTCATGTCCCTTTCTAGCGATGCCATGTTTTAATGGCGCATAAGCAACATTTTCATAGATTGATTTAGGAAATGGATTAGGTTGTTGAAAAACCATTCCTACTCGTTTTCTTACGGCAACCTCGTCCACATCTTTATCATAAATGTTTTTATTATCGATGATAATTTTTCCATCAATACGTACGCCTCGAATCAAATCATTCATTCGGTTCAGGCAGCGTAAAAAAGTGGATTTACCACATCCTGAAGGTCCAATCAGTGCGGTGATCTTGTTTTTATAAACATCCATATTAATATTGTGTAGAGCATGGTTATCACCATAATAAAGATTTAAATCACTTATCTTTACTTTTATGTTCTCTTTGCTTTTTGCATGTAAAGAAGTTTTTTTATTCATAGAGAGTTACCAGTTGACCTCAAATTTCTTTCTTAAATAAATAGCTAAAGCATTCAATGAAATAAGAATACTTAATAAAACCATAATACCTGCTGCAGTACGTTCAACATAGGCTCGTTCAGGCATGCCTGCCCAGGTAAAAATTTGTGCCGGCATCACTGTGGCAGCCTGAAAAATTGAATCGGGACTATCAGGGATAAAAGCAATCATACCAATAATAATCAATGGTGCTGTTTCACCCATTACCTGGGACAGGCCAATAATTGAGCCCGTCATAATACCGGGAAATGCCAGAGGCAGAACATGATCCTGAACCACCTGGATTTTTGTCAGTCCTAAGCCATAACCCGCTTGACGGATACTGTCAGGTACACTTCTCAGTGCTGCTCTGGCACTGACGATAATGATGGGCAGCGTCATCAGAGCCAGCGTTAAACCACCCACCATAGGAGAACTTCTGGGCATACCGAACAGATTAATAAAAACAGCAAGTCCCAATAAACCAAATAAAATTGATGGTATAGCGGCCAGATTATTGATATTAATTTCAATCAATTGGGTCCAATAATTATCATGAGCAAATTCTTCCAGATAAACAGCCGTCATCACACCCAGAGGAAAAGCAATCACCATAGTAACAATCAGGGTTAATATGGAGCCGATTATGGCTGATTTAATACCTGAGTTTTCCGGAATTTTGGAATCACCGTGAGTAAAGAAGATGCGATTAAAGCGTAATTCAAGTTCACCCTTTGCCTGTTTTTCTTTGACAATTTTAAGGGTTTTATCTTTGATTTTATAATAGTGTCCCTTCATGAATTGATCGACCTGATGATTGACCAAAACCCAGGTCGCTTGTGTTGTATTCATTAGCGATGGCTCATTTTCCACCATTTTTGGAATATCTCTTAACCAGGCTCGACTGACAATTCGACGATATTTTTTATCAATCGCTCGGCGTGTCGATGCAATTGTTTTCTCATTATAGGTGACATCAATGAGCATATAGGATTGTTGAAAAGCTGGAACACCTTTAGCAATCATATCGCCCGGAAAGAACACTAAAAAACTGATCGCAAAGACAATCGATCCGAGAG
>JAPVVU010000353.1 GCA_028571885.1 Gammaproteobacteria bacterium
GAGAACCTATTGAACCCATACCTGTTAATGCTGATTATGATTCAGCAAAAGCAGCGATTGGAAAAGAACTTTTTTTTGATCCTATTCTTTCCAAAGATAGAAGTATTGCCTGTGCCAGCTGTCACAACCTGAATGCAGGGGGAGCCGATAGCAGAGAAGTGTCTTCGGGTGTAAATAATGTTAAAGGCAATATTCAATCACCCACTGTATTAAATGCCCGATACAATTTTAAACAATTCTGGAATGGTCGAGCTGCAACACTTCTGGAACAGGCGCATGGGCCGATACATAATTCTGCTGAAATGGCGATGAATAGCCAGGAAGTAGAAAAGCGTATTAACGCCAGCAAAAAGTATCAGGCTCTTTTTGCAAACAGTAATACCGGCAAGACAATTAGTTTTTCAATGATACTTGAAGCGATTGTTGAATTTGAAAAAGCACTGGTAACTCCTAACAGTAAATTTGACCGCTATTTGCGTAGTGAGGTGCAGTTAAGTCAACTCGAAGCGGTGGGTTACCAGACATTTAAAGAGCTTGGCTGTATCACCTGTCATAATGGTATCAACATTGGCGGTAATTCATTTCAAAAAATGGGCACAATTATTCCCTATACATTTAAGGAAGACTTTCCTGACCGTTATTTTCTGACCAGAAAAGAATATAACAAAAATGTTTTCAAGGTGCCGACCTTAAGAAACATTGCACTGACTGCGCCATATTTTCATGATGCATCGTCTAAAACACTTAAGGATGCAATAAAAACAATGAGCTATCATAATCTGGGTTATGTTATCACTGATAAACAAGTCACAGCGCTGGTGGCCTTTTTAAATACACTGACAGGTGAAAAGCCTGCTATTCTGGAGTAATTATGCGCTTTAATTACTCCACGATGACGGCATTGCTGATTGGTGTAATATCACTGGCTATGCTGGTCTACTATTATAATGTTGAAAAAGATTTTAGAAAAAATTATAAAACTATTAGTGCCCAGTTTAATACGCTGCAAAAGGATCAGGAGCGCATCAGCTATGATATTTTACAAAGCGCTCTTTTTGCCTATTACAATCAGGATGTTATTGCTAAAGATCGACGCAATATTAGAGCAGTTGTCAGCTCATTATATCAACACCCTTTACTGCAGCACAAAAAACACTATCAACCATTAAAAGAAACCATCGCTAATCTTCAGATAGAAATAGAGACCTACATTGAACTGATTGAATATTATTTAATGATCAACGCCGGTATAAAAAATTCAATGGTGTTTTTGTCAACACATGAAAACAAGTCGAATAAATTCTTCCAGCCTGGTTCCAGTTCACTGAGAAATATCCATGAGATCATTGACAGTATATTGCAAGCCAAAAGAATGTTGGATAAGAGTTACTTAAGACAATTATCTGAGCAGATAAAACAACTGGAAAACAATACATTGACTGAAGAACAGATGGTTTATGTTAACACGCTGCTGATTCATGCAGGTTATCTGGAAAAAAACTATCCGTCGTATATTGAAGCATTTTACAGCATCATGAATTCATCACTGCGTGATGATCTGGAAAAAGCACAGCTGCAGTTTGAACACTTGGCTAAAGATGACATTACCTATTTAAATACACTGACAACATCGTTATTTATATTAATTTTTATGGCAATTTTAGTCATTACAGTTTTGCTTTATCGATTGCAAAAAGAAAATGTCAAACTGATAACGCTGCATAACAAACTACAGTATACCCTGCAGCATGATACCTTAACGGGTTTATTAAACCGTCGCAGCTATGAGGCGTCAGTGAGCAAACTTGATAGCCCTGCGGTTTTACTCATCAATATCAGTCGCTTCAAGATGATTAATGACTTCTATGGTACTGATTATGGTGATAAGCTTTTGATAGAGGTTGCTGCTCAATTAATACAAAAATTCAATCAGGAGCCAGGGATCTGTTATAGAATTAGTGGTGATGAATTTGCCATTGTTTTTGAAGAATTTGATGTCAAATATATTGAGGCTATTGCCCATGAAGTGAATGAACTCTTAACCAATAGAAATTATAAAATTTCAGATATTAATCACACTATCAGTATTAATATGGCCATCAGCAATTTAAAACCCCTGCTGGAAACGGCAGATATGGCACTGAAACAACTCAAGCAAAGACCAACTGGTAATCTTCTTCATTATTCTAAAAAGCTTGATGTCAAAGAAAAGATACGCTCCAATATTGAAATTACTCAAATTCTTCACGATGCCTTGAATGAAGATAGAATAATTCCCTATTACCAGCCAATTATTGATCTAAAAACCCGTGAAATTGTTAAATATGAAGCACTGGTACGTCTCAAATTAAAAGATGGCAATATTCTTAAACCCATACAGTTTTTACCCATTGCGCAACAAACACCGCTTTATCATGAAATTACTCGAGTGATGATCACTAAAAGTATTGCCTATTTTGCTGATAAACCATACCGTTTCTCAATCAATCTCAGTATGGCCGATCTGGAAGATGATGAAATAATCAATATCTTAATTGGACATTTTACTGCTTATCCAGATATTGTGACACGCATGGATATTGAATTGCTTGAAAGTGAAATGCTCACCGATATGGAGAAGGTGAAAAATTTTATTAGTGAGTTAAAAAAACTGGGTTGTGGGATTTCAATTGATGACTTTGGTAGTGGTTACTCTAATTTTTCAAATCTCACAGAACTCGATCTGGATGCCTTAAAAATTGACGGGTCACTTATTAAGGAGATTAATCATTCTCCAGAGCACTATAAAACAGTCAAAGCCATTATGGGACTGGTTAATGAGATGGGTATTGACAGTATTGCCGAATTTGTTCAAGATGAAGCCAGCGCCCAAATGCTAAGTGAATTGGGTGTTACCCATGCACAGGGCTACTTTTTTGGCAAGCCTGATGAATTTATTGTTGATATCTGAGCTGTTTTTTTAAACCTGAATAAATCAGTTAATAACGACCCGGTTTCTACCGCCATCTTTAGCTTGATATAATGCGACGTCAGCACGAGAGAGAATGAAGGAGACTTCCTGTTCATTGACTTTAGCCTGAGTGACTCCAAGACTAATGGTTAAGTTAATAGAAATATCCTTACTGACATAGGTGCTGTTCTGGATGCCTTTGCGCAGTTTTTCAGCAATCACGGCTGCCTGTTCAATATTTGTATCCAGTAATGCAATGGCAAATTCTTCGCCGCCGATTCTGCCAAAAATATCACTGCGACGTAATAGAATATCGATCTTATTAGTGATAAATTTTAACACACGATCACCTGTTTCATGTCCATAGGCATCATTCACTTTTTTAAAGAAATCAATATCAAAAATGATAAACGAAAGCGCTTGAAGCTTACGATGAGAAAGCTGTAAATAACGATCACTCATTTCGAAAAAATAACGTCGATTAGGAATATTAGTTAAAGAATCAATGGTTGCCTGTTTATAAAGTTTTGTATTGGATTCTTCAAGTTCCTTTGTGCGTGCCATTACTTTTTGTTCTAATATCTTATTGCTGTCTTTTAACTCATCCACTTTCTGTTCAATTTTTTTCTCCAAATCCGCATTTAATTGATCCACTTTATTTTTAAGTTGGGTGGGTGTAATGGAAAAGACATAAGCGATTGGAAAGGAGAGCATCAAAACTGCC
>JAPVVU010000354.1 GCA_028571885.1 Gammaproteobacteria bacterium
AAGAATACAAAAGTCTATAAAAGATTTTAGGAAAAAAGGTATTTAATTCATGTTTTCAAATTTGCCGTTATTGAGTCTGGTGATTTGGACTCCCATCATCGGTGGGATGCTTGTGCTGGCAACTGGTAGTAAAAACAGCATTGAAGCAAAAGTGCTGGCGTTATTAGTCTCTTTGGCAACACTGGCACTGTCTATACCACTTTACACACAATTTGATACCAGCCTTGCCAGCATGCAGTTTGAAGAACTCGCTCCCTGGATCAGCAGTTTTCATATTAACTATCATGTAGGTGTTGATGGCATCTCCATGCCGTTAATTCTATTAACCACATTTATGACAGTCATCGTTATAATCGCTGGCTGGAAAGTCATTACCTTTAAAGTGGCCCAATATATGGCTGCCTTTCTAATCCTTGAAGGTTTGATGATTGGTGCATTTGCCTCAATGGATGCCATGCTGTTTTATGTCTTCTGGGAAGCTCTACTGATACCGATGTTCGTTATTATTGGTATCTGGGGCGGATCTAATCGTGTTTATGCAACCATTAAATTCTTCCTTTATACCTTCCTGGGTTCAGTCTTCATGCTGATATCACTGCTGTATATGTATATGCATGCCGCTGATATTAATGGTGTGGGTACTTTCAATATACAAGATTTACAGAAATTACCACTGGCTTTAACACCACAAATATTGATTTTCTTATCATTCTTACTGGCCTTTGCTGTTAAGGTGCCAATGTGGCCAGTACACACCTGGCTGCCTGATGCTCACGTTGAAGCACCAACAGGCGGCTCGATCATTCTGGCCGCCATCATGTTGAAATTAGGTGGTTATGGTTTCTTGCGTTTTAGCTTGCCCATCACACCTGATGCGAGCATGACATTAGATTGGCTGGTTATACTTTTATCATTGATAGCGATTGTTTATATTGGTTTTGTCGCATTAGTTCAAGCTGATATGAAAAAGCTGATTGCTTATTCATCAATCTCACATATGGGGTTTGTGACATTAGGTTTCTTCCTTTTCTGGAAAATTACCGAAAATACGGGGTCAGCTTCAGGCATTGTTTTAGGTCTGGAAGGCGGCATGGTGCAAATGATTTCTCACGGATTCATTTCAGGTGCAATGTTCCTCAGTGTCGGTGTTCTGTATGACAGAATGCATTCACGCATGATCAAAGACTACGGCGGTGTTGTTAATACCATGCCTGCATTCGCAACCTTTGCTGTTTTCTTCGCTATGGCGAATGCTGGACTACCGGGCACATCTGGTTTTGTCGGTGAATTTATGGTGATTCTGGCAGCCTTTAAAGCGAATTTCTGGTATGCCTTCCTGGCCGCTACTACCCTGATTCTTGGCGCAGCCTATACCCTGTGGATGATCAAACGCGTTGTCTTTGGGCCAATTGCCAATGAACAGGTTGAGAATCTTGAAGATATGTCGGGCCGTGAATTCTTTTTGATGTTTATTTTAGCTGTCGCCGTTTTGTTTATTGGTCTTTATCCAGCGCCTCTTTTAGAAGTAATGCATGCAACCATAGATAATCTGGTCACACAGATATCGATATCAAAATTGCCTTAACTTTTTTAACTTTTATATAACAGCACCATCGATAGCAACGATACATAATCGCTAGGATAATAGATTCTAAGGAATAAATTCCAAAGAATATCTAATAGTAAATAGGACTAGAGTAAAAATACTATGAATTTTGTAACACCTGATTTTATGCCGGCGATGCCAGAAATCTTTTTACTGACGATGGTCTGTGTCATTATGATCATTGACCTGTTTCTAAAAGATGAAAGCAGAGGTGCTACCTATGTTCTGTCATTGATTGCTTTAATCGCAACTGCCTTCCTGTCTTTCTCTAATTACTCAGAACAAAGTATTACCACTTTTAATGGCTCATTTATTCTTGATCCGATGGCCAGTATTTTAAAAATTACTATTTGTATCATTGTCGTTGGTGTTTTTATTTATGCAAAAGACTATCTTAAAGATCGTAACATCTACAAAGGTGAATATTTTACATTAGGCTTGTTTGGTGTGCTGGGCATGATGGTCATGGTCTCAGCCGGTAATTTCCTGACGGTTTATCTTGGTTTGGAACTATTATCTTTATCAATGTATGCCATGATCGCTATGCAGCGTGATTCCATCGTTGCCTCAGAAGCGGCTATGAAATACTTCATTCTTGGCGCAATTGCATCCGGTATGCTTCTCTACGGTATGTCTATGGTCTACGGTGTGACGGGTTCATTGGATCTGGCTACTATTAATAAAGCAGTATCAGGTGCTGATCGTGTGGTGATGAGTTTTGGTCTGGTCTTTATAATCCTTGGAGTTGCCTTTAAACTGGGTGCAGTACCATTTCACATGTGGATGCCTGATGTTTATCATGGTTCACCCACATCAGTGACGCTCTATATCGCCAGTGCCCCTAAAATTGCGGCATTTGCAATGATGTATCGCTTATTAGTTGATGGTCTGGCTGATATGCATTCTGACTGGCAGATGATTTTAATCATCCTTTCAGTTCTCTCTATGGTCTTTGGTAACATCATTGCTATCGCTCAGACAAACATAAAAAGAATGCTGGCTTATTCAACCATCTCACATGTTGGTTTTATTATCATGGGCGTTGTGACTGGAACGCAGGCAGGTTATGGCGCATCAATGTTTTATGCCATTGTTTATGCAATTATGAGTGTTGGTGCTTTTGGCATGATTGTGCTGTTAAGTCGTGCAGGATTCGAAGCAGAAAATATTGAAGATTTTAAAGGACTTAATCAAAAGAGCCCCTGGTTTGCTTTTGTGATGATGGCAATTATGTTCTCCATGGCTGGAGTACCGCCATTTCTTGGCTTCTGGGCAAAAATCTCTGTGTTGCAGGAGGCTGTCAATAGTGGTCTGCTCTGGTTAGCGGTTGTTGGTGTTGTCGCTTCAGTTATTGGTGCTTTTTATTATCTTCGCATCATTAAGGTCGTCTATTTTGACAAACCTGTTGATGAAACACCTCTGCAGGCCAGTATGGACATCCGTTTGACACTAAGTGTCAATGGCCTTGCGATTCTGGCTCTTGGCCTCTATCCAACGGCACTGATTACTTTGTGCTTCAGCACATTTGCCTAATACATTATGTCAACTTCAATAGCAGTCCTAATCCTCTTCATTGTGACATTGATTGCCGCCAATATCCCATTTTTAACGGATAGAGTTTTTCTGGTTCTTAAAGCGGATTCTAATAAGAGCTTCTGGCTTCGTTTTACGGAATGGTTTCTTTTGTATGTCATCGTAATGGCTATAGCCATAGGTCTCGAAACAAAACTTCATGGCGCCGCCTATGCAAAGGTCTGGGAAGTCTGGAATTTTTCTCAGAACTGGGAGTTCTACGCTATAACTCTTTGTTTATTTACTGTTTTTGCACTACCCGGTTTTATCTATCACTACGATCTAAAAAAGCACTTAAAATAATATTACCTTTTTATGAAATACCTCTTGCATATCAATTAAAAGGCAGTATAATACGCTCCATCAGTTGCGGGGTGGAGCAGTCTGGTAGCTCGTCGGGCTCATAACCCGAAGGTCAGTGGTTCAAATCCACTCCCCGCGATAAATTTAAGCTCCTGAAGCAT
>JAPVVU010000355.1 GCA_028571885.1 Gammaproteobacteria bacterium
GAACGAAGTGAGTTCTCAAAGTCAGAAAAATGAGTGACCATAGGCTTAACACGGGTAATTAATAAATGCACGCTGAATAGTTACAAAAAATATTTATTTTAAATTAATAATGTCTTCAAGAATATCGACAGCATCTTTGACAAAACCGGGACATTTAGTTTTTGTCAGCCCCTGTTTTTTAGCTTGCTGATAACCTTCAGGTGTACTGATGTCACATCCTAACAGATCCCGACAATTACAGGTGCCGTTTTTTTGTTGAAACCGATGCGTTAAATCCTGAATTTTTTCATAAGTCTGATCTTTTTTATCTTTTTGGGCGGCTGATTCAGAACCATATTCCAGACCCAGAACAAGATAAGCCCCGGTTAAAGCACCACAAGTATTACCCATGCGTCCCATTCCACCACCAAAACCAGTGGCAAGCTTACAGGCTGTGGCAATATCCAGCTGGTATTTCTCGGCATATTGGGCAATGATTGACTGGGAACAATTTAAGCCATTAGTAAATTGTTCTTTTGCTTTTTCTGATTCAGACATTTGCGCTGACTTCCTGCTTATTCGTGATTAATATTTGTTGGTTAATATAGATGAATTTATAATCCGTGATTTATATTACTTTGCGGCTAATAGATTAATATCTGTAAATGATACAATGTAGTGTGTTTATGATAGCTTAAAATTCATTTTTATGGTATTTGAACGTAATATCCTGTAAGCTACACGCCCCCGGTTATGGTGGTTTCTATTATACTTATCAATGATCTATAACAAAATTAATTAAGAGCAAATTCTATGAGTTTTACTTCACTTGGCCTGTCTGCCCAAATCCTTGATGCAATTGCTGAACAGGGTTATGACACTCCTTCACCCATTCAGCTCCAGGCAATCCCTGCTGTGCTTGAGGGTAAAGATGTTATGGCTGCGGCGCAAACGGGCACGGGTAAAACGGCTGGTTTTACATTACCAATATTAGAACTTTTATCGAAAGGTCCGCGTGCTAAAGCGAATCAGGCGCGTACATTGATATTGACGCCCACTCGTGAATTGGCTGCACAGGTAGAAAAAAGTGTGGTCACTTACGGGAAGAATCTGCCTTTAAGTTCAACTGTTGTTTTTGGTGGGGTTAAAATAAATCCGCAAATGATGAAGTTGAGAAAAGGCGTGGATATACTGGTGGCTACACCGGGACGCCTGCTTGATCTGTATAATCAAAATGCCGTTAGATTCAATGATCTTGAAGTCCTGGTGCTGGATGAAGCGGATCGAATGCTGGATATGGGCTTTATTCATGATATTCGAAAAATCATTTCATTTCTGCCTAAGCAACGCCAGAATCTCATGTTTTCAGCCACTTTTTCTGATGATATCCGTAATTTGGCTAAAGGAATGGTACACAATCCGGTTGAGATCTCAGTCAGTCCCCGAAACACCACGGTTGAATCAGTGAAACAGTGGATTTGTCCTGTTGATAAAAAACAAAAATCTGCATTGCTGATGCATTTAATTAGTCAAAACCGCTGGAAGCAGGTGCTAGTTTTTAGTAAAACGAAACATGGTGCCAATCGATTAGCCCGTTATTTAGAAAATTACGGCATAAAAGCCACGGCGATTCATGGCAATAAGAGCCAGGGGGCAAGAACTAAGGCGCTGGCTAATTTTAAAAATGGTTCTGTGCAGGTATTGGTAGCCACCGATATTGCTGCACGAGGTTTGGATATTGAACAGCTGCCGCATGTGGTGAATTTTGATTTGCCTAATGTGCCTGAGGATTATGTGCATCGAATTGGCCGTACAGGCCGTGCCGGAGCCACAGGTGAAGCTGTTTCTCTGGTCAGTGCTGATGAGTTCAAGTTACTCTCTGATATCGAGCAATTGATCCAGCAATTGTTACCGCGTGAATATATAGAAGGTTTTGATCCGGTCCATGATTTACCCGAGTCAAATTTACGCAAACGACCCGCTAAGCACCATAAATCTAAAAAGCCAAAGAAACCAAGAGTAGGGCATAGCGACGGCCAGCGTTCCGGAGAGAATGCTCGCGGTCATAAACCGACAGGCAAAAATAAAAGACATGTCGGCGGTCAGAAACGCACAGGTGGGAATAGTAATACGGGCAAACCATCAGCTAAGAAATCATCTTCTGGTAATTCATCATCCAATAATCAAAGCCAGCAGAGAAGAGCCTCTGGAAATAGCTCGGGTAATACTTCTGCTAATAAACAACGAAACCAAAAACAGAATTATTATCGTCAAGCGGGCTCTAAATAAACTTCAAGAAATTTTATTACAGTGCAGATATGATATGGATTATCTCTATAATGAGCAGTCATTCAATCTAAGCTTTTTGGTATCTTATTAATTTTCGCTTGAATACCATCTGAATTATTAAGGCGATTATAGTAATACTCCAGACAATAACTGCACCACTGGGTAAATCGATTATCGAAGAAAATATTAACCCCAATCCATATCCTAAAATACCGACGGTATAGCCAATTATTAACGCTGGTTTTGCTTTATAATTATTACTAGCCAGAGCTGGAATGATAAGACTGGCAAAAACCAGATATACTCCAACCAGTTGAACCGAGCTGGTTACGGCTATAGCAAAAATTAGATAAAATCCCATACGATTAAGGTTTTGTCTGAACTTAAACCATGTAATTAAAATAGCAATTGTCATTAACGCAATCGGAATGAGTTGATCCCAGGTAACCCAAAGAATTTGACCAACTAATAATTCTTTAAGATGCTCACCACCCTGAGGATTATTTGCCAATAACAAAATACTGGCTGTTGCAGATAAAATAAATGTCACACCTATCAGTGCTTCCTGAATTGATCCCCAAAATTTCTCCATCAAACTTAATATCCAGGCACCGATCAAGGCACTGGTCAAAGCAGCTAGTTGCACTTCCCATCCATGTGCCTGCCAACCAAATTGGCCGGCTAGAATAACGCCCAGTCCGGCAATCTGTGCGATGGCCAGATCGATGAAAATAATGCCGCGTTTAAGCACCTCCTGTCCCAGTGGTACATGAGTTGCCACAACTAGGAGTCCAGCTATAAAAGCTGGCCCGAGGATACTTAAAGTCAGTCCGTCAATGTTCATTATTTAATATCCAGAAGCTGATTTAAAATCCTTTCATACCACTGAAATAAAGTCTCATCACTGTTTACACTAAAGGGTAATGCAACGACTGGGATATCAGTCTTTTGTGCCAGCCAGCGAACAGCTTTGTCGTTTTGATAAGTTGCATAAAGGATCATGTCTGCCTGATGTTGCTTCAATTCAGCAAGAACCTGTGTTAAATGTGCACTGCTTGGTGCAATGCCGGGTTTTGGTTCTAATGTTGCCACTCGCTCTAATTTTAACCAATCTTCAAGGTAGACCCAGCTATTGTGATTAACAACAATTTTTTTGCCCCGTAATGAATGGCTTTGTTGTTCCCATTTTGTAATCGCTCTGGACCATGTATCCTTAAAATTTGTCCAATTGTTTTGATAATCTATCTGATTATCAGGATCAACACGGCTTAGCGTCTTAGTCAACGCTTCAGCAATAAGCATGACTCTGTGCGGATCAAGATGAATATGTGGATTACCATCGGCATGAACATCCCCCAGGC